>NZ_JASCYH010000100.1:0-321 GCF_030011715.1 Gulosibacter sediminis
CGAACCGGGCGCGTGCTGCCCTGATTTCGAGCATCCTTCGCTTTGCCGGTGCGCTGCAGATGATCTCTGGGCGTTATGTCATCGAAGCTGAACTCGCCACCGAGACCCTCGCGAAGCGACTCGCCCACGAGCTCGCGGCCATCTACGGGGTTCGCCCCCGCATCGCGCGCAGTGCGGGCGGCGCCGCGAGCGACCCGCACACCTACCTCGGGCGGGTGGTCGACCAGGGCGAGTGGCTTGCCCGGCCGACGGGGCTGATGGATGCTCGCGTAGGCATTTTCCGCGGGCTACCGAACCGGCTCACGCTCGGCACCGCCGATG
>NZ_JASCYH010000101.1:0-320 GCF_030011715.1 Gulosibacter sediminis
AGATGAGCTCGACCCCGAACCGCTCTCGATACTCGTCGATGAAGCGGATCATCTCGGTCAGGGCCGGTCGAGCTCCTTCGCGAAAAACACGCTCGCAGCCTTGAGGATCTCATTCGCCTTTCGCAGCCCGGCCACCTCGCGGCGCAGGCGCTTGTTCTCCTCAGCGACATCGCTCGGGACACCGGGCTTCGCACCGGCGTCGACCTCGCGGCGGCGATGCCACACCCGCAGCGTCTCCGCGCTCATGCCGAGGAGCCCCGCAACATGCCGCACGGCGGACATCAGATTCGAGTGCTCACCGGAGGCCTTGGCCTCATCGA
>NZ_JASCYH010000102.1:0-310 GCF_030011715.1 Gulosibacter sediminis
GCGTGTAGATACGCCCACCGCGCACCGGTCCGGCGAGGGTCGCGCCCGGCCAGCGGATCACCTTGCGGCCGTCGCCCGCGAACTCGCCCCGAGGGCGCGCGACGCTGTAGTCGAAGAAGTCCTCCGACTCGAAGCGCTCAACGAGCAGGTCGATGTTGAGCTGCTCTTGGAGTTCCGTCGCCGCCGAGCTCGCCGCCTCACCGGCGTCGTTCAAGCCCTGCAGCGCAATCACTAGGGTGTTGCCCTCTGCAAAGGGGGTGTTCGAGTCGAAGTTCGGCAGGGGAAGCTGTGAGGTCACGCGGTTTCTCCG
>NZ_JASCYH010000103.1:0-305 GCF_030011715.1 Gulosibacter sediminis
GTCTTCGAGCGGCGCGAACGCCGCCTCGGCCGCGTTAAGTTGCAGCTGCTCGAGATCGCCGAGCCGCAGGTCGAAGGCGTCGGCGTCGGCGACAAGCTGTAGCGCTTCGGATGCGCTGGTCGCGCTCATGAGCCGGTTGTCAGTGTTCCCCGTGGTCGAGAAGCCGAGCTGGTAGAGCAGATCGAACGGGTGCTGCGTGATGGGCTCGACGGTGCGGTGCTCGAACAGCGGACTGTCGAGCTCGAGACCGGTCTGCAGGTTCGACGACGGCGCGAGCTCGAGGGCGATGCCGCGCTCGCGCACCC
>NZ_JASCYH010000104.1:0-302 GCF_030011715.1 Gulosibacter sediminis
CGTCGACCTTCGTCGCCCCTCCCACCGGCGAGAGACGAATGTCGTCGCCGAGATACTCGCCCACGACCCGGCTGCCAGGCAGCACGCCCTGCTCCCGGAACATCCGCATCGACTCGAGGTCGGCCTGGAGTGGCTCGCCGAGGCGGCGCACCTCGGCAACATCGCCCGAAGAGATCTCGGCCTGGTCGAGCGAGGCTACGCCGCGAAAAAACTCCACGTCGGGCTGCAGACCGCAGTCGACCTCCGAAGGGATCGGCGTGCCGTACGGTGACTCGGTCGGCTCCCCCAGCAGCTTGTAGATG
>NZ_JASCYH010000105.1:0-302 GCF_030011715.1 Gulosibacter sediminis
ACGTCATCTCGCGCGAGATTCGCCCGGCGCTCGGCTAGGGCAGGCCAGGCCGGCGGGAGTGACTACGAGCGCCCGCCGGCCCCGGCTCGGTTGTAGTCGAGTGCGGTGTCGATCCACGACGACAGCTGTTCTTCGTCGCTGATCGTGTCGGCCACGACTTCGAGCCAGCCGGGGCCCATGTCTCGGCCTGGTCCCATCGTCGCCTGAGTTGCGCCCGGCTTGCGGAGCAGCGAGGCGTGCTGCCGCGCATCCACTCGGACGAGGAGCCCGCCGCCCTTCAGCGCGCTGACCAGGATCTTCTC
>NZ_JASCYH010000106.1:0-296 GCF_030011715.1 Gulosibacter sediminis
GGATGGTGCCGATCGGCGAGCCGATCTGGGGAATCGCTGCGTAGATGGCGCGGCGCTCGAGCGGCGCATTCTCGACGCCGATGGTCATGGCGCCCGACCACTCGCCACCGACGAATAGGCCCTGCGCGATGCGAAGCAGCACGAGCAGGATCGGGGCGGCGATGCCGATGGCGGCGTAGTCGGGGAGTGCAGCGATGAGAGCGGTGTCGTTGCCGTTGCCGACGATGGTGATCATGAGCACCTTGCGGCGGCCGATGCGGTCACCGAGGTGGCCGAAGATGATGCCGCCGATGGGG
>NZ_JASCYH010000107.1:0-292 GCF_030011715.1 Gulosibacter sediminis
ACTTAGAGTCGGTGGCACCGTATGCGAGGCGCCTCATCGACCAGGCGGGAGTCCCCGACGTCGATTCCATTACCGGAATGCCGCCCGCGGTGGCACTGCAACAACAACGCGGCGGGAGCAGCACACGGTCAACGGTCGGAAGCATCACGACGCTCTCCAGCTTGGGCCGCATGCTGTATTCCCGCGCGGGTCAGTACCCAGATGGGCAGCCGATGCTCTATGCGGAGGACTTCTCGACCAACACGGTCCAGGGCGCATGCCCGGAATGCCACGGGATCGGACGCGTCTATGA
>NZ_JASCYH010000108.1:0-289 GCF_030011715.1 Gulosibacter sediminis
CCCTTCGGCTGTTCGCGCTGGTCGGCACGGTCGCGCGACTTCGAGCGAGAGCCGTTCGTCTTCGGTGCCTTGGCCGTCTTTGGCCCGCTCAAGAGGTCATCGTTGCGATCGATTTCAGCCACGGTCCCCTCCTGGCGGACGCCCGGTGCCTGCGGTGCGCTGACGCACCTCGGTGGCGACGGGAGTCGGGGTCGGTTGCTTGGGCAGCGAGATCGCGGCCGTGACGGGGCCGAGGTTCTTCGTGTTGTCGTCGGCCGCGGCCGTGGCGCGCCAGTCGTCGGGGAGGATG
>NZ_JASCYH010000109.1:0-287 GCF_030011715.1 Gulosibacter sediminis
TAGTAGCGCCATGCGTGTCACGCACGTGTCCTACCTCAACCTGCCATTCGGACCGTTGCACAGCTACGAACTCCCGGTGGCGGCGCTGGGGCGCGCCCTCCCCGCATCCTTCGCCCAGGCGCGGCATGCCGGGCTCGGCGACCGCTCCGGCTCTTGGATGGGTATTACGTTTCGGCTGACCGCGCAGGGCGATCGCGATGACCTCGCCGAAGCGTGGCAAGCGGTGGTCGCGACACACGGCACGCTGCACACCGCGTTCGTCAATGACGGTGCCGGCACTCCAACGC
>NZ_JASCYH010000010.1:0-70263 GCF_030011715.1 Gulosibacter sediminis
CCCCCGCGCGGGGGGGCCCCCCACCACCCTGCGGGGGGGCGCCCCCCACGCCGTGCTTATCAGTGAACGACCGCCTAGTCGCCGCCCATCGGGCTGCCGAGCAGCTCGCGCACGCGGCCGGCGACCGCGTGAAAGCGCGGGTCTTCGAGCGTGGGCTCGTACTCGCGCTCGTGCGGCAGGTCGACCTCGAACTCCTCGATGATGCGCCCCGGGCGGGGCCCCATCACGACGACGCGGCTCGCGAGGTAGACAGCCTCGGGCACCGAGTGGGTCACCAGCAACACGGTCTTGCCGGTCTCAGCCCAGACGTGCTGGAGCTCGACGTTGAGGTGCTCACGAGTGAGCGCATCCAGGGCTCCGAATGGCTCATCCATGAGCAGCACGTCGGGGTCGTGGAGCAGCGCGCGGCAGAGCGAGACGCGCTGTTGCATGCCGCCCGATAGCTCGTGGGGGAGTGCCTTCGCGAAGTCGGTGAGGCTCGTGAGTTCGAGCAGTTCATCGCAGCGCTGGGTCGCGGCGCGCTTGTCGAGATTGCGCATCTCGGCCTGCAGCATGATGTTGCCGCGCACGTCGCGCCAGGGCAGCAGCGCCGGCCGCTGGAACACGAAGCCGACGTCCTGCCGGGGCTTCGTGACCGTGGAGCCGCGCAGCTCGATCGTGCCCTCGGTGGGCAGGGTCAGGCCGGCGACGGCGCGCAGCAGCGTCGACTTGCCGCAGCCCGAGGGGCCCACAATCGAGATGAACTCGCCACGGCTGACGTTGAGGTCCACGTGCTCGAGGGCCTGCACCTGGCGGCGCTTCGTCTCGAACCGGATGCCGACGTTGTCGACATCGAGCAGCACGTCCTTGCGAGATCCCATCCGAGTCCCCACATCCTCTCTATCTGCCATTAGGGTCATTCCGCACCGCCCGGCTGGAAGTCGGCGTTGAAGTAGGTGTCAACCGGCTTCGCCTCGTCGATGAGGCCCGCCTCGGCGAGCACCGAGATGGTGTTCTCCCAGTCGGTGGTCGAGTTGACGCCGGGGGTGACTTCGCCGTCGGTCGGCGACTGCAGCAGTTCAATGGTGCCAGCCCACTGCTCGGCGAGCACGTCGGCGTCGGGCATCTGCGGGTCCTTGCCGTCCATCGCGGCAACCGCGCCCTCGGGGTCGTCGATCGCGGCCTGGAACGACTCGGAGGTCGCGGCGACCATCGCCGAGACGAGCTCGGGGTTGTCGCTGATCATCGAGTCGCTGGCGATGAGGCCGTTGCTGTAGAAGTTGAGGCCGACGTCGGAGTAGCGCAGGTAGGTGACGTCCTTACCGCTCTCAGCGGCGATGGTCGGGCCCTGGTCGTGGGCGAAGCCGATGAGGCCGTCGACCTGGCCGTTGATCATGGCGGCCATCTTGCCGGCCGCATCCAGGTTCTGCTGGGTGACGTCGCTCTCCTGCAGGCCAGCAGCCTCGAGGTACATCGGGAACGTCGTGGTCGGTGCGTCACCGGCCGATACGGCGATGGTCGTGCCCTTGAGGTCTTCGGGCTTGGTGATGCCCGAGTCGGTGAAGATCTGCACGGCCGAGGGGGTGGTCTGCAGGAACACGCCGACGCTGTGCACCTTGACGCCCTTGTCGATGTTCGAGAGCACCGCGGGGGTGTCGGCCCAGCCGAAGTCGACCTGGCCCTGGCCCGCGGCCTGCGTCGTCTTCGTCGAGCCCTGGCCGGCCTCGATCGTGAGGTTGATGCCGTGCTCTTCGAAGATGCCCTGGTCGACACCGTAGTAGAACGCGGCGTGCTCGCCGTAGGGGTACCAGTTGAGCATGAGGGTGACGTCGGTCATTTCGCCGTCGGCTGCCGTGGCGCCGGCGTCGTTCCCCGCGCCGCCGGAGCAGGCGCTGAGCAGCAGGGCCGCGCCGGTGGCGGCCGCCGCGAGGGCCATTCGGGTGGACTTCTTCTTAAACATGGAGTGCCTCTCGGGTTGGTGAGGATCGAATTCGTCGTTGAATGTGATCGTGGGTGGGGTTACTGCTCGAGGTTGCGGTGGGACGAGTGCCAGGGCACGAGGAAGCGCTCGGCGACGATGATGACGGCGAAGAGCAGGATGCCGAGCAGTGACATGATGAACAGCGCGGCGAAGAGCATCGCGGTGTCGACGTTGCCGTTGGCCTGGAGGATCACGTAGCCGAGGCCCTCGTTCGCGCCGACGAACTCACCGACGACCGCACCGGTCACGGCAAGGGTCGCGGCGACCTTCATGCCCGAGAGCAGCTCGGGCAGCGCGGCGGGAAAGCGCACCTTGACGAAGGTCTTGAGGCGCGAGGCGCCCATCGTGCTCGTGAGCTCGAGGATCTCGGGGTCGATCGTGCGCAGGCCGCTAATGCCCGAGATGACGATCGGGAAGAAGGCCATCAACACGGCCACGAGGATCTTCGGCTCGGGGCCGAAGCCCATCCACACGATGAACAGCGGCGCGATCGCGATCTTCGGGATCACCTGGGCGAACAGGATGAGCGGGTAGAAGGTGCGCTCGAGGGTGCGCGAGTAGACCATCGCGACGGCCACGAGCACACCGAAGATGACCGAGAGCGCGAAGCCGATGAGGGTCTCGGTCGTGGTCACCCAGGTGTGCTGCCACATGTAGGCCGCGTTGTCGGTGAATGCCGCGAGGGTGTCGGCCGGCGAGGGCAGGATGTACGGGGCGACCAGGCCCGCCTCGGTCACGATCCACCACGCGATGAATGCGATGACGAGGAAGATGGTCGGGTAGACGTAGCCGCTCGTTTGCTGGAGCCAGCCCGACTTCGCCCTGCGCCGAGCCTTGGGCTTGGGCGCGTCTGGTGAGTCGATCACCGGAGTTGCAGTAGTTGCACTGGTCATGTGCACTCCTTACATCGTTGTAAGAGATTTGGGATGCGATGGGTAAACGCTTTCCCGTGACGTCAGCCTACAACGGCGTGAGTGGCATCGGCAACCATCTGGATGCGCGGGAAAAGTTTCCGGCCCGGCTCGCGTCGCGTCTTAGCTCGCGTCGGTGCCGCGCAGCCAGCGGGGAACAGGCCCCTGGAAGCGGCGCGCGGCGAGGGCTGTCGCGATCGCGAACAGCATGGCTGCGCCGACGCAGAGCGAGAGCGCGTGGTGGACGACTTGCAGGCCTGCGCCGGCGACGGCGCCAACGGCGAGCGAGCCCCACAGCAGCAGCGGCCGGCGCCACGCAACCTTCGAGCCGCCGGTGAACAGCGCGGCGAGGCCGAGCCCGACGCTCACGAGCGTTCCGGTCGCGTAGGTAATCGCGACGCGGGCGCGGCCGTCGGCGAGGTAGAGCGTGTTGAGCGAGCCCATCGCGGCGGCGACGAGCAGGTACCACCACGGCGACGACCAGCCGATGAGCTCGAGCCCCGCGACGATGGCGACGGCGAGCGCGGCGGTGCCCACCACATCCCGCCGGTGGTCTTCGATGCGGCTCGCGAACATCCCCGCGAGCGTGACGCCGACGAGGAAGCCGAGCACGAGGCCGAAGCCGAGTAGCGCCTGGGCGGCGCCGTCGTGGAAAAACTCGACGCCGGCCTGGGTCGAGTTGCCGCTCATGAACGAGACGAACATGCCGCCGGTGGCGACGAAGCCGACCGCGTCGATGTAGCCGGCCGCAAACGCGAGGGTGCAGGAGAGCACCAAGCCATCGCGCGTCACCGTTTTCACGCCACCAGTTTAGTGAGTCGTGCCAGCGACCCGCGTCACACGCGACAAATATTCGGTGCTACTGTTTTCAAAAGTTCGGCACGACGAAGTTTTGTCGCAAATGGCGAAAAGGTGGACGACACGATGGCGAGTACGACCGTCACGCAGCGAGCAACGAAGGCGAAGCCGGCATGGTTGCTCGGCCCCGCGCTCGTGGCCGGTGTCGCGTATCTCGACCCGGGCAATGTCGCCGTGAACATGTCGGCCGGCGCGCAGTTCGGTTACCTGCTCGTCTGGGTGCTCGTCGCGGCGAACGTCGCGGCCTGGCTCGTGCAGTACCTCTCGGCGAAGCTCGGCCTCGCGACGCACGCGAGCCTCGCCGAGCTGCTCGGCCGCCGCATCTCGAATCGTGCCGGGCGCATCCTTTACGGTCTGCAGGCGCAGTTCGTCGCGATCGCGACCGACCTCGCCGAGGTCATCGGCGGCGCCGTCGCGCTCTGGATCATGTTCGACATTCCCCTCGTCGTCGGCGCGATCATCACCGGCGTCGTCTCGACCGTGCTGCTGCTCATTCAGTCGCGCCGGGGTGCGAAGACCTTCGAGTTCGTCATCATCGGCCTCGTGCTCGTCATCGCGGTCGGCTTCTGCTGGAGCCTCTGGCTCGCGCCGCCCGCGGCCGGCGACGTGCTCGGCGGCATGGTGCCGCGGTTCGAGGGTGCCGACTCGGTGCTGCTCGCCGCGAGCATCCTCGGCGCGACCGTCATGCCCCACGCGATCTACGCGCACTCCTCGCTCGCCCGCGACCGCTTCGGCGTCGGTACGAAAAAGTCGCTGCGCACGCTCCTGCGTGCGACCCGCGTCGATGTCACCATCGCGCTCACGATCGCGGGCTCGGTGAACCTCGCGATGCTGCTTGTCGCGGCGACCGTGCTGCCCGGCGTCGAGGGCACCGACACGCTCGATGGCGCGCACGCCGCGCTCGAGCAGGCGCTCGGCACGACGGCGGCCTGGATGTTCGCGATCGGCCTGCTCGCCTCGGGCATCGCCTCGACCGCGGTCGGCGCCTACGCCGGCAGCGACATCATGGGCGGCCTGCTCAACCGCGGTATGCGGCTGCTGACGCGCCGGCTCATCACCATCATCCCCGCGATCATCGTGCTCGCGATCGGCGTCGACCCGACCCAGGCGCTCGTCTGGAGCCAGGTCATCCTCTCGTTCGGCATCCCGTTCGCGCTCGTGCCGCTCGTCTGGCTCACCGCGCGCAGATCGGTCATGGGCGAGGCGGTCAACGCGTGGTGGACGACGGCGCTCGCCTGGATCATCACCGCGGCGATCATCGTGCTCAACATCGGCCTGATCGTGCTGCAGTTTGGGATGCAGTAGGGCGCGTTACGCGCGCTCGCTCACCCAGACTTCTTGCGCGGCCGTCGAGCTGATCGACAGGCTCGCGCCGGTGGGCTGCACCGTGAGGCTGACCGTGTCGGTGAACGGGGCCGAGCCCTGCACCTCGAGCTCAGCGCCGTAGATGACGCCCTGCTCGGCGAGGTATTCGAGCAGTGCTGGGTCGCTGTCGGAGACGCGCTCGACGAGCAGCGACTGCCCCGGCTTTGCCTCGCTCAGCGGGGTCGCCTCGGGCCTGTCGACGGTGCCGTCGGGGCCCGGGATGGGGTCGCCGTGCGGGTCGCGCCGCGGGTTGCCGAGTGAGGCGTCGATGCGCTCGATCATGAAGTCCGAGACCTCGTTCTCGAGCCGCTCGGCCTCGTCGTGGACCTGATCCCAGCGGTAGCCGAGGGCCTCGACCAGGAAGGTTTCTATGAGTCGGTGGCGGCGGACTGTTTGCACCGCGTGCACGGTGCCCTCCTCGGTCAGCGTCACAGCACCGTAGGGCGCGTGGTCGAGCAGACCGCGCTCCGAGAGCTTCTTGATCGCATCCGACGCCGTCGACGTGCGCACGCCGACGCGGGCCGCGATCATCGTCGCCGTCACCGGTTCATGCGACCACTCGCCGAGGGCCCAGACGGCCTTGAGGTAGCTGAGGTTGCTCGGCGAGAGCGGCGCGTTCGACACGCATGAACCGTACCAAAGTTTCGAGTTCGGGCAGTCAAACTCGGCGGGTGTTGAACCCTGCCTAGACCCGCCGGAACTGCTGCGCGGCCGGGCAGTCGAAGGGGTCGCGCGCCGCGAGCCCCACCCGGTTGAGGTACTCGATCACGATTGCGTACGAGCGCCAGAGCGAGGTCTCGGTGTAGGGCACGCCGAGGGTCTTGCAGTGCTGGCGCACGATCTCGCGGGCCTTCGCGAGGTGCGGCCGCGGCATGCTCGGGAAGAGGTGGTGCTCGACCTGGTAGTTGAGCCCGCCCATGAGCCAGGTGGCCCACCAGCCGCCGCGGATGTTGCGCGAGGTGCGCACCTGCTTGCTGAAGAAGTCGAGCTTCGCGCCCTCGGCGATGACCGGCATGCCCTTGTGGTTCGGGGCAAACGACGCGCCCATGTAGACGCCGAACACGGCGTAGAGCACGCCGAGGAACGCGAACGCCATGCCGACGGGCAGGAACAGGAAGATCGGCGTGAGCAGCAGCACGAAGCGCGCGAAGATGATGCCGAGCTCGGTCCAGCGGCCGTTGACCGGGCCGCGCTGGAAGAGGTGCTTGAAGCTGTGGAGGTGCAGGTTGAACCCCTCGAGCGTGAGCAGCGGGAAGAAGAACCAGCCCTGGCGCTTCGTAATGGCCCGCCGGAGCCCACGGGCCTCGACCGCATCCTCTTCGAGGAAGGAAATGGTGTCGACCGCGATGTCGGGGTCTTTGCGCATGCGGTTCGGGTTCGCGTGGTGGCGCGTGTGCTTCGAATCCCACCACGCGTAGCTCATGCCGATGCTGCAGGCGAGGATGCGCCCGAGTCGCTTGTTCGACGGGCCCGACTCGAGGATCTGGCGGTGCGCCGCCTCGTGGGCGAGGAACGCGACCTGCGTGAAGATGATGCCGAGGGCCGCGGCGATGAGCAGCTGGAACCAGCTCGGGCCGAGCAGGATGAAGCCGGTCACCGCGCCGCCGAGCGCGAGCACGATCGCGAGGCCGACGAGGCCGTAGAACCAGGGCGTGCGGCGCAGCAGGCCGGTCTCGCGCACCACGGCCGAGACCTCGGTGTAGGCCTTCGCGATGGGAGGGAAGTCGGTGGTGTCGGCGCGCTTGGTCGTGCGCAACGGACCGAACCCGCTAACAACGGGCGTGGCGGTGGGAGAGATGATCGGTACCTGTTTTCGTCGCGGGCCGCAACTCGGCCCTTGGGAAGCCAAAGGCAGATTACCGATCGCTTCAACTCACCGTACCGAGCGAGGGCCGCGTGAAACTGGGCGCAACGTGCCCATCGCCTGTGGATGCGGTTGCCCGCACCTGCTACGGCCCCTCGGTGCGGTCGGCCGACATGGCGAGGCCCTCGTTGTCGACGGCGACCACGGCGTCGAGGCCGGTGACTCCCCCGGCGTGCTCGAGCACGGTTGTTGCGAACGCCTCGAGGTCGTTAGGGCGCACCTTTTCGCTGAGCACGACGGTGACGCGGCCCTCGCTGAACGAGTCCCACGAGTCGATGTATGCCATGAGTATCGTCGTGTTGTCGGTCGCCTCGATCTCGCTGAACTCGTCGACCTCGTACGCGTCGAGCACGGCCTGCTCGCTCTCGCTCGCGAGGGCGGTGCCGTCGTAGGCGGGAGCCGCGGGGGTTGCCGCGGAGTCGCTGTCGGGTGTGCCCGATTTCGCCTCAACGGTCGGCGCTGCGACGCGAATCACCACGACAATCGCAATGACCGCGCCCGCAACGACCACCCAGGTCCACAAGTTCTTCCACCACGGCACCGCCGCGCTCTGCCCATCACGCATGCTGCGCAGAATAAACGACGCGCGTTGCGCGCCGGAAAACGCTACGCCTCGACGCGCTCGCCGAAGCGCTTCGGCAGCGTCGCGCCGCGCAGTTCGCGGAGCGTCGCGACCGGCACGGTGAACTGGCCCTGCACCTCGAGCTGCGCATCCGCATCCACGCCGTCGGAGACGCCGATGCGGACCACGGGGAAGCCGCGCGCCTCGCACATGTACGTGAACTTCACGTCTTCTTCGCGCGGCACCGACACGAGCACGCGGCTGGTCGACTCCGAGAAGAGCGCGGTCGCGGCGTCGACGTGGTCGCGCGAGATGATCTCGTCGAGCACGACGCGCGCGCCGATGCCGAAGCGCGTCACGCACTCGGCGAGCGCGAGCGCGAGCCCGCCCTCAGAGAGGTCGTGCGACGAGCCGAGGATGCCCTGGCGCGAGGCGCCGTCGATGAGGTCGGCGAGTGCCTGCTCGCGATCGAAGTCGACGACCGGCGGGTGGCCGCCGAGGTGGCCGTGCACCGCATCCGCCCAGAGCGAGCCCGAGAGCTCGGTGTGGGTCTCGCCGAGCAGGTAGAGGTTGTGGCCCTCCTCCTGCCAGCCGTTCGGCACGCGGCGCGCGACGTCGTCGAACTTGCCGAGCACCGCAACGACGGGGGTGGGGTGGATGGGCACATCGCCCGTCTGGTTGTAGAACGACACGTTGCCGCCGGTGACCGGAATCGAGAGCTCGAGGCAGCCGTCGGCGAGGCCCTCAACGGCCTCCTTGAACTGCCACATCACCTCGGGGTTCTCGGGCGACCCGAAGTTGAGGCAGTCCGAGACCGCCATCGGCGCGGCGCCGGTCGCGGCGACGTTACGGAACGCCTCGGCGAGCGCGAGTCGCGCACCCGCACGGGGGTCGAGCTGGGCGTAGCGGCCGTTCGCATCCATCGCGAGGGCGACGCCCATGCCGGTCGACTCGTCGACGCGCACGACGCCGGCGTCCTCCGGGTAGGCGAAGGCGGTGTTGCCGAGCACGTAGCGGTCGTACTGGTCGGTGATCCACGCCGGGTCGGCCGCGTTCGGCGAGCCGAGCAGCGTCAGGAACTGTGCCTTGAGCTCTTCGCTCGATGTCGGGCGGGGGAGGCCCTCGGCGTTGTTCGCCTGGAGCGCTTCGATCCACGTCGGGTAGACAACCGGGCGGTCGTAGACCGGCGAGTCGACGGCGACGGTGCGCGGGTCGACGTCGACGATGCGGCCGCCGCGCCAGTCAATCGTGAGGCGACCGGAGTCGTTCACCTCGCCGAGCACGGAGGTCTCGACCTCCCACTTACTCGTGATGGCAAGGAACGCCTCGAGCTTCTCGGGCTTGACGATCGCCATCATGCGCTCCTGCGACTCGCTCATGAGGATTTCCTCGGCGGTGAGCGTCGGGTCGCGCAGCAGCACGCTGTCGAGGTCGATGTGCATGCCGCCGTCGCCGGCGGCCGCGAGCTCGGACGTGGCGCACGAGATGCCGGCCGCGCCGAGGTCTTGAATACCCTCAACCGAGTCGTTCGCGAACAGTTCGAGGCAGCACTCGATGAGCACCTTCTCGGCGAACGGGTCGCCTACCTGAACGGCGGGGCGCTTCGTCGGGCCGCCCTCGCTGAAGGTGTCGGACGCAAGAATCGAGGCGCCGCCGATGCCGTCGCCGCCGGTGCGTGCGCCGAAGAGCACGACCTTGTTGCCGGCGCCGCGCGCGTTTGCGAGGTGGAGGTCGTCGCGCTTGAGCACGCCCACGGCGAGCGCGTTGACGAGCGGGTTCACCTGGTAGGTCTTGTCGAACCAGGTCTCGCCGCCGATGTTCGGCAGACCGAGGCAGTTGCCGTAGAACGAGATGCCGCCGACGACGCCGTGCACGACGCGCGAGGTGTCGGGGTGGTCGATGGCACCGAAGCGCAGGCCGTCCATGACTGCCACCGGGCGCGCGCCCATCGAGATAATGTCGCGCACGATGCCGCCGACGCCGGTCGCGGCACCCTGGAACGGCTCGATGTAGCTCGGGTGGTTGTGCGACTCGACCTTGAAGGTGACGGCCCAGTCGTCGCCGAGGTCGAGCACGCCCGCGTTCTCGCCCATGCCGACGAGCAGGTGCTCGCGCATCTTGTCGTTCACCTTCTGGCCGAACTGGCGCAGGTACTTTTTCGACGACTTGTACGAGCAGTGCTCTGACCACATCACCGAGTACATGGCGAGCTCGCCCGACGTGGGGCGGCGGCCGAGCAGTTCGCGAATCTGCGCGTATTCGTCGGCCTTGAGCCCGAGTGCCTCGTACGGCTGTTCGCGCTCGGGGGATGCCTCGGCGTGCTCAACGGTGTCGGGAACGTGCTCGATGCTCAAGTGACGGCTCCTTGCAGACGGATGCTGGCGGCGATTTCGCCTTCCCTGAGTCTAGTCGGCGTGCGGGCCGCGGTGCGCCTACGTGTTGCCTGCCACATCCGCGAGGGTGATCGAGCCGTCGGTGCCGACGCGGTAGAGCAGGCGCACGGCGTCGCGCGTGCTCGGCAGGCCGTCGGCTTGCGACACCGAGCAACTGCTCGCGGACGTGCTTGAGCAGGTCACCTTCGAGTAGTCGATGCTGAGCGGGCTTACCTCGGCGTACTGCGCGGCCGCGTCGCCGTGCTCGGAAATCGCTGACTCCCAGTCGCCCGGGTTGTCGCGGTCGACCGGGGTGATCGACGAGGCGCCGGCTCCGGTCGTGATCGTGAAGATGCCGGTGCCGTCGACAGCCTGCGACCACACCATCGCCTGCCACTTGTCGTTCGCCGGCTCGCTGCACCAGCCCGAGCACATGTTCACGTCATCGGCGTACTTGCCCGAGACGAGGTCGACGCCGGTCGACGACAGCTCGATGCTCGCGGCCGAGGCGATCTCTTCGCGCGTCGGCGGGGTCTCGTTTTCGCGGTCGCCGACGAACACCGGCACCTGCTCGGCGTCGGTGGTCACCTCAAAGGCATCGGTCGGCGGGGTCACGGTGTAGAGGTACGCGCCCGGCAGCGAGTCGATCTTGTCGTCGAGCTCGATGCCGTCCTGCTGTGGCACCACCTCGTACTCGGCGAAGGGGCCGCTGCCGCCGCTGCTCGGCGTCTCGACCTCGACGATGGCGTTCGTGAGCTGCCAGGCCGGGTCGTCGGTGCCGCTCGAGACGTACCGCAGCTGCGCATCCCACGACGCCTCCTCGCCGGCGAGCGAATAGGTGACCTGCACGGTCGCCGAGGCGCCGTCGAAGTGGCCCGTGTTGCCCGTGATCTCGCCGATTTCGACGAGCTCGGGCGCCACGTCGGGCACCTGCACGTCGACGTCGTCGTAGTCGGGCACGAGCTCGTCGAGCCGGTCGGCGTTGTGCTCGTCGATCGCGGTGAAGAGGTCGGTGATGACCGACTCCACCTCGGGCGCCTCCGCGACTTGCTGCGCGGCGTCGGTCGAGTGATCGTTGGGCTCGATGCGCTCGCCGCCGCCCGAACAGGCGGTCAGCGCGAGGCCCGCGAGCGCGAACCCGCCGGCGGCGCGCAGCCACCGCATCCGTGTAATCGACGTTCGTCGCGCACCAAAACCCATCACGAGTTGAAGACTACGCAGGTGCGCGACGCCGATCGTCGGTCGGGGGTTGTAGCGGACTCGGCCCGGAGGCTACTCCTCGTCGTCCGCGTCGTCGGCCTCGCGGGGCTGACCGAACGCGGCGACGGCCGCCGCCGTGCGCTCGCGGCTGGCCGGGTCGGTGCCGTCGAGGCGCCAGTCGCGTACATCCACGCCGAGCGCTTCGGGCCGGTGTGAGGCGACGAGCGCGATGCCGGGATACTCGCGCAGCACCCCGCGCAGAGCCTCGAGCCCGCTCGCGTCGAGCGCCGAGTCGAGGTGCTCGAGCACGAGCAGCGGCGGCGTGCCGAGCAGCGCCCGCGCGAGTTTGAGCCGCGCGATGTCGCCGCTCGACCAGGGCGCGCCGTCGTTCTTGAGCTTGCGGTCGAGGCCGCGGGGGTCGGTGCGGATGCGCTGCTCGAGGCCGACGGCGCGCACGACCCGCCAGATCTCGGCGTCGCTCGCGTCGGGCAGCCGGTAGCCGATGAGCCGGCGTAGCGAGCCGCGCTCGAGTGGCAGCTGGTTCGACGCGAAGCCGACGAGGTGGCGGCGAAAGCGCGCGGGCGCGAGCCGCAGGTCGAAACCGGCGATGCGCACCGTGCCGCCCGACTCGGGGTCGCCCTCGAGCAGCTCGGCGAGCACGCGGCGCACGAGGGGCGGATGCTCGGAGCGCAGCAGCACGCGTTCGCCCGGCTCGGCGCGCAGCTCGGGCACCGCGACGCCGCCGGGGCGCACGCCCTCGATATGGAGCTTGCCGGTGCCGGCGGGCGCGCCCGCATCCCCGTGCGAGCGGCGCCACTCGCGCTCGCGGGCGCGCTCGGCGGCGGTGAGCTCGCGCGCCTGCGCGAGCATCGGGGCGAGGATGCGCCGGGCCGCGCGGTAGTTCTGGCGGTATTCGACGACGCGGCCGAGGTCGGACATCGGCGTCGCCATGACGCCGAGCAGCGTCATCGCCGAGGCGACCGCGGCCGCCTCGATCTGCCCGAGCAACGCGAGCAGCACGACCGCGGCGGTGCACAGCGACGCCGTCGTGACCGTGAGCGCGCGCACGAGGCCGGTGACCTGCGCGCGGTGCACCGCCGCATCCACCACCCGGGCCGAGGCGCGGTCGACGGCGCTGAGCTCGCGGCGCACGGCCCCCGCGATGCGCACCGATTCGCCGGCGCGAGCGGTGTCGGCGATGTGCCCCGACATCTTGCCGCGCTGGCGGCGCAGCGCGCGGGCTCGGTCGTGGGCGAGCTGAGCGAGCCGCGGCAGCACGAGCGCCATGAGGCCGATCGGCACCGCGATCGCGAGGGCGACGAGCGGCTGCGTCACGGCGAGCACGCCGATGACGACGACGATGAGGCTGAGCCCGGTGCACAGCGGCACGATGCCCTGCGCGATCCAGTTGCGCACCGCGTTGAGGTCGTTCGAGGCGCGGGTGACGATGACGCCGAGCGAGCGGTTGCCCACATTGCCGAGCGCGGCCGCGACGAGGTGGCGACGCTGCTCGAACACGTAGTCCTGTCCGAGCGACTCGGCGACGATCCGCTCGGCCCAGCGCGCGATGCCGATGAGCAGCACCGAGGTGACGAGTGCGACGAGCGCGAGCCAGGCCGAGGCATCCCCGGTGCCGCCGAGCACCGCATCCACGCTGAAGGCCATCACGAGCGCGAGGGCCGCCTGCGCGACGCCGAGCCCGACGAGGGTGAGCAGCATGCCACGGCGCCGGCCCCGCCACACGGCGGGCATCTTCGGCGTCGAGTCGGCCACTACTTCGCCCGCTCGAGCAGCGACACCGCCACCTCGGGTGCCGTGAGGTCGAAGGTGCCGAGCACGCGCACGCCGAGCGGGTCGAGCACGGCACGGGCCTCGGTGCTCGCGAGCGGCGACGAGGTCATGACGCCGGTCGCGGCGCTCACGCGCAGGCCCGCCGACTGCAGCTCGCGCACCCCGGCGAGGGCGCCGAGCGCGTCGACGGCCGAGAACACGACGTGGTCGACCGCGGCGTGGAAGCCCGGGTCGCGCAGCAGCTGCGAGGTCTCGCCCTGAAACACGCCGTCGGCGATCTCGACCACGACGACGTCGGGGTCGGCCGCCGCGAGCTGCTCGATGAGCCCGAAGGTGATCGCGCGAATCTGCGGCATTGGCAGCTTGAACGTCGTGCCGAAGCCGAAGTCGCTGAAGTCGAGCACGGTCTCGGCGCCCGCGTCGCGGTAGATCGTCGGGTCGTTGCCCGCGCCGGTGCCGGTCGCCTTGCCCGCCGTAACGCGCAGGCCCGACTTCGTGAGGCCGTTGATGAGCGTCGCCATCGAGGTCGACTTGCCCGAGTTCATCGAGGTGCCGAGCACCGCGATCACCTCGGGGCGCTTGCGGCCGCGGGCGCCGAGCGGGCGCTCGGGCGCGTCGGTGGCGGATGCCGTGAACGGCGCGTAGTCACGCAGGTTCACGACGCCGTGGTCGTCGGCGAGCAGGCCGAGCGGCTCGAGCTGCGTCGGCGCACCGATGCGGTCGTGCTGGGTCTCGACCGCGCCCGCGATGCCGCCGGCGGCGACGAGGTGGCAAGGGCCGAGGTCGGCGGGCACGTGGGCGAGGAACTGGTCGGCGGCGTAGCGGTTGCCGTAGGCGACCATGACGATGTGGTCGCCGAACAGGATCGCCTTGCGCGACTCGGGCGTCTCGATGCGCTTGTGATTGCCGATCTTCGTGACGCGGGCGACGACAACGTCGCCGGCCTGCGGGTGCACCTCGGCGCCCGAGACGAGGTGGAAGGCGTCGCGGTTCGCCTCGACGGCGGCGCCGACGAAGCGGGTGGTGTAGGCGGGCTGGATGCGCGCCGGCAGCGGCTGCCGAGCGCTCGCGGTGATGGGTGCCGGGGCGGTGACGGAGGTGGTCATGATGGCGGCCTTTCGAGCGAGGGGACCGGCGGTGTCTGCCGATTCATTCCGAGTGAATCGCTCGCGCATGATGTGCAAATGGGATGCACGTGAGAGCGTTCTCATGCGTTAGCGCGGGCTGAGTGCGGGGATGTTCGTGAGGTAGGGCAGGTAGGCGACGCCGGAGGTGTTGTAGCTGAATTTGATGCCCATGATCATGCGAATTCCGACGTGCATACCCCAGGCGCCGGCGCTGAACAGCGCGCCGAGCCGGCGGTCGACGAGCGAGAGCGGCGCGCCGAGTTCGATGACGAGGGCGCCGATCGCGAGCAGGCCGAACTGCCCCTTGCTGCGATACATTTCGCCCGCGAACTTCGGCGGCACCCCGCCGAACGACTCCTTGCGAATCGCGTCGGCCGCGATCTGCTCGCGCAGGGTGTCGCCGCTCGCCCAAGCCCACCCCTGCGGGCTGCGCACCTTCGCGACGCCCGAGATGAGATAGACGGCGCAGGTGGCGAGGTTCATGACGGTCGCGATGCCGCCATAGTGCCGGCTCACGCGGTTCGGCAGCAGGGTGCGCTGCGTGACCAGGGCATCCACCGAGAGCGCGTCGGCGCTGCGCCCGAGACCAAGCGCCATCTGGTGCATCGTGAGCGTGTTGTCGTTGTGAAAGACCATGCCCCACGAGTTGCGGTAGGTGATGGTCCACAGCTGCAGCGCGGCATTGAGTGGGCCGGTGACGCGGTGGGCGAGCCCCGCGGTCGCGGCGAGGTTCACGAGCTGGGCGGCGTCGAAGATCGCGTCGGCGACGCGCGGCGGCAGGGGCCGGCGCAGCACCCGGGCGACGCCGACGGGCGCCCAGCGATCCTCGCCCTGCCGGTGCAGCGTGCGGAACATCGCGCGGCGACGCAGATTGTGCACCGCCGAGAAGGCGCCGACGCCGAGCCGCAGCAGCGCGGGCCGGGCGGCGTGGGTAGTGGGGCGAAGCGTGCGCGTCATGGCACGAACGATGGGCATCACAGTGGCTCCTGGCTGGGGTCGATGACTGCGGTGGACTTGCGGGTGACGCGGCAGCGCACGGCCGTGCCGCCGACGGCACACTCGGCGTGCACCACCTCGGAGCTCGGCGCGGTGCGGCCGGCGAAGTAGCGGTCGAACACGAAGCGGGCGCGCACGACCTCGACGCGCACGAGCTCGCGCTCGCCCGCGACGGCGAGCGAGTCGGCGTACTGCTGCGCGACGCTCGCGGCCTGGCCGGCGCGCACCGCGCGGGCGATCTGCTTGCGCACCTGATTCAGCCCGCCGGCGCCGTAGTGGCGGTAGTGGGGGATGCGCCGCTCGCCCGCCGCCGTGAAGGCGACGACATGGGGCAGGTAGAGCCGGCCGCGGCGGTCGGCCGAGAACATCGGGTAGGTCGACAGCGGAAACGAATCCTCCTCGACCTTCGCCCGGTCGACCTCGGCGCGGGTGCCGCGGTAGTGGCCCAGCGGGGCGAGCAGTACGCCGGCGAGGGCAGCGTAGCCGAGCAGCGGCAGGGCATCTCGGGCGGTGACGGGCGATTTCACGGGTGGCTCACTTCTCTCGGGTGTCGGCGATAAGGGTCTTTGCGGCCCAGTAGCCCGGCATGCCGTGCACGCCGGCGCCGGGCGGGGCGGAAGCGGAGGCGAGGTAGGTGCCGGGCGCGAGCCGGTAGGGGTTCGGCCCGACGCCGAAGCGGCGCAGCAGCTGCGTGCCGGTCATCGCGCCGCCGGCGATGTCGCCGCCGACGAGGTTCGGGTTCCACGCCTCGAGCTGCTCGGGCGAGGTGGTGCGGCGGAACACGACGGTGTCGCGGAATCCCGGCGCGAAGCGCTCGAGCTGGCGCTCGATGCGGTCGACGACCTCGTCCTCGCGCCACTCGGCGTAGCCGTGCGGCACGTGCGCGTAGCCCGACACGACGACCGAGTCGCCCGGGGCGCGCACGCGGTCGGCCGCCTGCTGCTGCGCGAGCAGCACGAACGGATGCTCGGGCAGGCGGTCGCGCGCCACCTCGCGTTCGGCGAGCAGCAGCTCTTCGGCGGTGCCGACGACGTGCACCGTCGTGGCCTCGGCGACGCGCGGGTTCGTCCACGGAATCGGCTCGCGCAGCAGGTAGTCGACCTTGAACGCGCTCGCGCCGTGCCGCCACCGCCGCAGGCCGCGGGGGAGCTCGGACGCGCCGCCGAGCCGCGCGATCTGGCGTGGGGTGAGCGCGAGCACCGTCGCGTCGGCGGGCGGCAGCTCGCGCAAGTCGGTGACCTCGTGGTCGAGGTGCAGGCGGGCGCCATGGGCGCGCGCGACCGCGAGCAGCGCATCCGTAATCGCCTGGCTGCCGCCGGCCGCGACCGGCCAGCCGTGCGTCATGCCGAGCGCCCCGAAGAGCACGCCGAACGCGCCCGTGAGCGGCTGCTGCAGCGGGGCGAAGGCGTGTGCGGCCGAGCCGAGAAACAGCGCCCGGGCGGCCGGCGTCGTGAGGGCGCGGCGGGCAATCGTCGACGCAGGTGCGAGCGCTGCCGGCGCGAAGCGCGCGAGCTGCACCGGGTGACGGGGCAGGTGCGCGAGCGGTTGGAGCACCTCGTTGAGCAGCGCGTCGATGTCGTCGGTCGCGGGGCGGTGGAGGCGGCGCCAGGCGGCCGCGTCGGCGCCGAGGTCTTCGGCCGTCCAGCCGAGCTGGTGGTGGAGCAGCCCCGCGTCGCCGCCGGGGAGCGGATGCGCAAGCGCGAGCCCCGAGTGCTGCCACTCGAGGCCGTAGTTCGTGAGCTCGAGCTCGCGGAACGCGCGGCTCGCGACGCCGAAGGGATGCGCGGCGGCGCCGAGATCGACGAGCGTGCCGGGCCCGAGCGCCGAGGTGGTGGCGGCCGCGCCGCCGGGGCGGTCGGCGCGCTCGTAGATGTCGACCTGCCAGCCCGCTTTCGCGAGCACGGCGGCCGCAGTGAGCCCGTTCGGGCCGGCGCCGACGACATTCGCGCGGCGCCCGTGTTGGGTGTGCATACCCAACACTGTTTCGCCCGGGCATGAGCCGGGCGTGAGGTAACTATGAGAGGGCGATGAGAGGCGCTAGGCCGACAGCGACGACGTCAGCACGAACGCGAACACCGCGACCGTGCTGCAGGCGAGGGTGAAGGGATGCGTCGCGGTCCAGCGCACGAGGCCGCGCGCATCCGCCCCCTCGCCTTCGTCGCGCACCGACGGCGGCACGTGGCCCTTGCGGTGCACGTACCAATCGAACAGCAGCGTGCAGAACGGCGGCAGCGCCGCGAGCCCGCCGAGCAGGGCGACGCGGAACGGCCAGCGCGCGTGCACCCACGCGACGATCACCGCGAAGCCATACGCGAGAAACGCCGTGCCGTGCAGCGAGCCCGCCCACGAGATGAGCGTGCCGCCGAGCTCTGCGTCGCCGAGCGTGCGGATGAGCATCGACGCGATGAGCAGTGCCCACGTGCACGCCTCGATGATCGAGGTGACGCGAAGCAGGCGAGCGGGATGCACCCGTCTAGCCTAGCGATTCGCGGCGGCCCGCCGCGCGTTCGCGACCGTCGTGAAGCCGATCGCCGCGATGACGATCGCGATGCCGAGCCACTGCAGCACCGTGATCTGCTCGGCGAGGAATACGACGCCGCCGATGACCGCGACAAGCGGCTGGATGAGCAGCAGCATCGGCCCCGTCGTGCCGTCGACGCGGGGGAGTGCGCTCGACGTCGCGATCCACCCCACCACCTGCGCGAGCAGCGCGAGGGCGATGAGCACGAGCAGGTGCTCGAGCGGCGGCGTGAAGTTCGGGGCGCCGAACGGCGTCGCGACGAGCGTGCCGACGACCATCGCCGACGTCGTCGACAGGAACACCTGCGTGCAGGCGTGGCCCGTCGGCCGGGCCCGCGCGATCACCATGACGTAGCCCGCGTAGGCGAAGCCGCCGGCAACCGCGAGCATGACGCCGAGGAACACCTGGCCCGAGAACGAGCCCTGCTCGAGCGCGCCGCTGAGCAGCACGACGCCGGCGAGCATGAACGGAATCGCGATGACGAACGGCCGCGCCATGCGCTCGCGGAAGAACAGCAGCGCCATGAGCGGCACGATGATGACCTGGAGATTACCGGCGACGGTCGCGATGCCCGCGCCGGCGAGGTAGACGCCGGGGATGAACAGGCCCACGTCGAGGCCGAAGAACACGCCCGCGAGCAGGTGCATCGCCATGCCCTTCCAGCGCATCCGGCCGTTGAGGCGCCACTCGAGCACCGCGAAGATCGCGAGCGGAATCAGGGCGATGCTAAAGCGGAAGAAGATCGTCGTCGCCGCATTCTCGCCCGACATCTTCGTGAGCAGGGGGCCCATGCCGACCGCGAGCGAGCCGAGCACGACCACGAGCCGGGCGTCGAGCTTCGTGAGGAACGCGAAGAGGTCCTTCGGCACCCGCTTGCCGGCCGCGCGCAGGCGGCGCCGCTCGGCGGCGGGGATCGCCGTGGTGAGCAGCATCGTCGTCGTCGGCACGACCGGGAGGACGTCGCTGACCGGCTCTTCCTGCCGCTCGTTCGGCTTCGCCCAGTGCGACCTGTTGCTGCGCTCCGGCTGCTCCACCATGTCTCCCTCGTTCTCGACGAATGAATGATGTCACCCCGACGTTTCGCGACCAAAAACGGCCGAAATCTGGCTGCACGAAGCTGCCACGCGAACTACCTGCCACGGCAATTTTTCGCTCATCCAAACGGCTGACTTCCCAGTGATTGCAAGGGATGCAGGGGTGCCAGATCGAACCCCGTTGCAGCATCCGGACACGGCTCGAAGCTGATCTTGTTGGCCACCCCGCCGCCGGGCGAACCTCGAACCACCTCGAGAACAGGAGCTCGCATGACCACCCAGAACCGAACCCTCCAGCTCACCGTCGGCATCATCGGTGTCCTCGCTTTCGCGACGGCGCCAACTAGCGCGATCGTCACGGGCCAGGTGCCTCCGCTTACGTACCTCAGCCTGCTGGTCGGTGTTGCCGCGACGGTCTACGTCGTCGTCACCTTCGTGCGCAAACGGCCGGCGACGCCGGGACTCGTGACTTCGCTTGTATCGCTCGCCGTCGGTGACCGCCTCGCTGGGGCGAATGGCTACTACGGCCACGACACCAGCGGCGAATGAAGGGGGCGTGGATGCTGAGCAAGCACGCCACGACGCTCTACGAATACGTGAGCTCGCAGGCCGACGCCACCGTGCAACAGGCGTCAGTATCGCTCGCACTGCGCATGACCGAGACCGAGGAGGCCTGGCGAGAGCTCGCCGACCTCCGCCTCATCACACCCGCCTACGAGGACGCCGAGACCTTCACCTGACGCCGCGTCACGAGCGAGGTGCTCATCGTGCAGCCCGGCCGCGGCTCGACCGTCGAGGTGCAAGAGGAGTCCGACCTCAAAGACGCCGAGCTGCTCGAGGCGGGCATTTCGCGCCGCACCCTGATGCATGACCGCCGGCGTGACCACGTGCCGACGCGGCGCTCGGTCGAGCGGCTTGGTGAGCTCGGCGCCGAGTTCCGCACCGTACCGTCGCTGCCGGTGCGGCTGCTCGTGTTCGACCGCAACAAGGCGATCGTCTCGCGGCACCGCGAGAAGAACGACCCGGCCGCGCTCGTCATCCGCGACCCCGACGTCGCGATGGTGTTCGCGCGCCTGTTCGACACGGTGTGGGATTATGCGACGCCGTTCGAGATCTGCCCCGACGAGGCTGAGTCGGCCGACGCGGTAAAGCTGTCGGCGACGCAGCAGGCCATTCTCGAGGGGCTCTCGATCGGCATGACCGACGAGGCCCTCGCGCGCCGCCTGCAGATGAGCGTGCGCACGTGCCGGCGCCACATCTCGCAGTTGTTCGAGATTCTCGGCGCCGACAGCCGATTCCAGGCGGGCGTGCTCGCCGCCCGCCGCGGCTGGCTCTAGCCTCGGAGGGCGCTAGCCGACGAGTTCGCGCACGAGGCCCATGAACATGCCGCGGCCGTCGATGCCCGAGCGCATCCGCTCGGCAATGTCGGGGCCGTAGCCCGGCTCAACCGCGTGCTCGGGGTGCGGCATGAGGCCCACCACATTGCCGGCCTCGTTGCGCAGGCCAGCGATGTCGTTCATCGAGCCGTTCGGGTTGACGCCGAGGTAGCGGAATGCGACCTGGCCCTCGCCTTCGATGCGGCGCAGCGTCTCGTCGTCGGCGATGAACGAGCCCTCGCCGTTCTTGAGCGGAATGACGATCTCTTCGTTCTGCTCGTAGCCGCGGGTCCACGGGGTGTCGATGTTCTCGACGCGCAGTCCCTGGTCGCGGCAGATGAAGCGGCCGTGGTCGTTGCGGATCAGGCCGCCGGGCAGCAGGTGCGCCTCCATGAGCATCTGGAAGCCGTTGCAGATGCCGAGCACGGGCAGGCCCTTGGCCGCGGCATCCTTTACCTCGCGCATGATCGCCGAGTGCGAGGCGATCGCGCCGCAGCGCAGGTAGTCGCCATAGCTAAAGCCGCCGGGCAGAATCACGGCGTCGACACCCTGCAGGTCGTGGTCGCCGTGCCAGAGCATGACGGGCTCGCCGCCACTGATCTCGACCGCGCGCGCGGCGTCACGGTCGTCGAGCGAGCCCGGGAAGGTGATGATGCCGACGCGCACTACGAGAGCTCCTCGTCGCTCGCGACCTCAATCGAGATCACGTCTTCGATGACGCCGTTCGAGAGCAGGTCGTCGGCGATCTGCGCGACCTCGTCCATGAGCTCCGGCGTGACCTCGCGGTCGGTGACGATCTCGAAGCGCTTGCCGATACGTACATCCGTGAAGTGCTCGCGGCCGCCGGCGGCGAGCGACCGCTGCACGGCCTTGCCCGCCGGGTCCAGCAGCTCCTGCTTCGGCATGACCTGCACGACGATCTTGGGCATCAAATCTCCTTGCAACGTTTGGGGCATCTCCGCCCAATCCTACTCGTGGCGCGCCGCCGTTCAGGCGGCCTGCGAAAGAATGGCGTTCGAATTAGTGGAGGCAAGCATGTTTGGACGTCTACGGAAGCCGAAGACCGATGCTGCGGGGGTGCCACTGGCTGATTCCGCGCTCGAAGATCGCGAGCTGGATGCGCAGCTGCGGGCAAAGGCGCAGGAGCAGGAACGCCAGGGTCGCCTCGTGAGCCCGCGCCGTCCGGCGCAGCTCTGGACCGACAGCGTCGGCGTCGTCGCGACCCGCTCGCTGCAGGGCCTGCTGATCCTCGCCGCCTTCGCCATCCTCATCTTCGGCCTGCTGCACGTGGCCATCGTCGTCGTGCCGATTCTGCTCGCGCTCATCATCGCCTCGGCGTTTGAGCCGGTGATCTCGGCGCTCAGCCGCTACCGATGGCCGCGCGTGCTCTCGACCGTCGTCGTGCTCCTGCTCGTCGTTGTCGTGTTCGGCGGCCTCATCTGGATCGTCGTGATGCAGGTGATGGACCAGTGGGACAACCTCGTGTCGACCACCGCCGAGGGCTTCAACCAGCTCGTGTCGTGGTGGAACAACCAATTCCCGCAGTTCGCGCTCGACGACACTCGCCTCGACGACCTCTGGGCGACTATCCAGTCGCTGCTGTCGAACATCAACTTCGGCGCGGTCGGCAGCGGCCTCGCCTCTGGCCTGTCGGCCTTCGGTAACTTCGCGATGGCGGCCGTGCTGTTCGTCGTGATCCTGTTCTTCTTCCTCAAGGATGGCCCGTCGATCTGGGGCTTCATCGTGCGTCCGCTGCCGACGAACCAGCACCGTCGCGCCGAACTCATGGGCGCCCGCGCGGTCGGCGTCATGGGCGGCTACGTGCGCGGCACCGTGATCGTCGCGCTCGTCGACGCCGTTTTCATCGGCCTCGGCATGGTGTTCCTCGGCGTGCCGCTGTGGCTGCCGCTCGCGCTCGTCGTGTTCATCTGCGCGTTCATCCCGGTCGTCGGCGCGACGCTCGCGGGCATCATCGCGGCGCTCGTGACGCTCGTGACGAACGGCTTCGTGCCGGCGCTCGTCGTCGCCGGCATCGTCGTGCTCGTCAACCAGCTCGAGGGCAACCTGCTGCAGCCGGTCGTGCTCGGCAAGTCACTCAAGCTGCACGAGCTCGTCGTGCTGATCGCCCTGACCACCGGCACCGTGCTCGGCGGCATCATAGGCACGCTTATCGCCGTGCCGCTGACCGCCGTCGCTTGGGCGCTCATCAAGGCCTGGAACGAGTCGCTGCCCGAGCTTGAGGCGCAGCAGGAGGACGACACGATTCGCGCCCGCCTGCGCGAGCGCTGGCGCCGCGCCGAACGTGAAAGCTAGCTTGCCGGCGAGCTAGTCGGCCGGCTCGGCGGTCAGCCGGTCGATGAGCTCGCGGTACTTCGCCGCGGTCTGCTCGACGATCTCGTTCGGCAGTTGCGGGGGAGTACCCTCGCCGTTCCAGTTCTCGCGCAGCCAGTTGCGCACAATCTGCTTGTCGAACGAGGCGAGACGCTCGGGCAGCGGGCGCGACTCGTCGCTGTAGCGACGCTTGTCCCAGTAGCGCGAGGAGTCGGAGGTGAGCGCCTCGTCGGCGAGCGTGACGTGGCCGGCCGAGTCGACGCCGAACTCGAACTTCGTGTCGGCGAGCACGAGGCCCTGCTCGGCGGCGATGGTCGAGCCCGCGGTGTAGAGGCGCAGCGAGAGCTCGCGCAGCTGCGCGGCGTGCTGCTCGCCGACGAGTTCGACGGTGCGAGCGTAGCTGATGTTCTCGTCGTGCTCGCCCTGCGGCGCCTTGTAGGCGGGGGTGTAGATCGGGGCGGGCAGCCGGTCGCCGTCCTCAAGGCCGGCGGGCAGCGGCACGCCGCACACGCTGCCGGTCTCGCGGTATTCGGCGAGGCCCGAGCCCGTGAGGTAGCCGCGCACGACGCACTCGATCGGGAACATCTGTAGCTTCGCGACCCGCATCGAGCGCGCGGCGAGCTCGGGGTCGAGCTGCGCATCCCAGCCCTCGGCCTCGCGGAGGTGGTTCGGGGCCGGAAGCTGCGAGAACCACCAACGGCTCAGCTCGGTGAGCATGCGGCCCTTGCCCGGAATCTCGGGCTCGAGCAGGTGGTCGAAGGCCGAGACGCGGTTGCTCGCGACGACGAGGAGCACCTCGGCGTCGGACTCCGACTCGTAGACCTCGCGCACCTTGCCCGAGTAGATGTGGCGCCAGCCGGCAAGCTCGTCGGATGCTTCGGGCTCGGCGAGTGCCGCCGCGGGCGTCGGCAGTTGCTCGGCCGCCTGAACCGCGAGCGAGTCGGTCGTCGCCGCGACATCGCGCGCCTCGCTCAGCGAGATCGCGCCGGTGCGGGCGAGCTGGCTGTCCTGCAGCGCGGCGCCGTTCTGGGCGATGTCGGTGCGGAACTGGCCGCCCTCGAGGCGGATGAGCCCAAGCGCCGCGTAGGCGCCGCGACGGGCCTGCTGAATCGTCTCGGCGGTTGCGACCACGTTGAGTACGCGGCCGCCCGTGGCGATGATCGCCTCGTCGGCGACGCCGGTCGCGGCGTGGAACACCTGCGCACCTGTCGCCTCGGCGTCGGCGATGCCGGTGATCTCGCGGCCCGAGCGCACCTTATCGGGGTAGCCCTCCGAAGCGAGCACGACGGTGACCGCCGACGCGTCGTTGAGCTCGAGCTCGCGGGCGTGGCTGCCGAGCGTGCCGTTCGCCGACTCGTAGAGCAGGGGCGTGAGCGGCTCGGCGAGGCGCTGCAACACGACCTGCGTCTCGGGGTCGCCGAAACGCGCGTTGAATTCGATGACGCGGATGCCCGCGGCCGTCACGATGAGGCCGCAGTAGAGCAGGCCCTGGAACGGCACGCCGTCGGCGCGCATGACGTCGACGACGGGCTGCGCCACCTGGTCGACCACGAGCTGCATGAACTCGCGCTCGCCGCCGAACTGGTCGTTGAGGAACGGCACCGGCGTGTACGCGCCCATGCCACCCGTGTTCGGGCCGGCGTCGTTGTTGAACAGGCGCTTGAAGTCCTGTGCCGGCGGCAGCGCGCGCACCGTCTCGCCGTCGCTGAAGCAGAACAGCGAGACCTCGCTGCCGTCGAGGAACTCCTCGATGAGCACGGGGCCCTGCGTGAGCCAGTGCTCGGCGTGGGTGATCGCGTCGCCGCGGTCTTCGGTGACGATGACGCCCTTGCCCGAGGCGAGGCCGTCGGCCTTGATGACGTAGGGCGCGCCGTACTCGTCGAGCGTCGCGATGACCTCGCTGAGCTCGCTGTGCTTCACCGCGCGGCCCGTGGGCACGCCGGCGCGCTGCATGATGTCCTTCGCGAACGACTTCGAGCCCTCGAGTGCGGCCGCGGCTTTCGAGGGGCCGAACACCGGCACGCCCAGCTCGCGCACCGCATCCGCGACGCCCGCGACGAGCGGCGCCTCGGGGCCGATCACGACGAGCTCAACCTGCTCGTCCTTGACGAAGTCCGCAATGAGTTCGGGGTTCGTCTGATCGATGCGGATGCGCTCTGCCAGCGCCTCCATTCCGACATTGCCGGGAGCGACGACGATTTCGTGGGCGTTTTCGCGGGCGAGCGACGCCACGAGGGCGTGTTCGCGAGCACCCGAGCCGAGTACCAGAATCTTCACTGCTCCAGGGTACCGGCCAGCAGCCCGGATGTCGTGGTTGCGACAATGGAGGCATGGCTCGTGCAACGATTTCCGACCCCGATGGCAACGCCGCGATTGCAGCCTGGCGCGCGGTGCGCGACGCCGGCGTAACGCCCGCGCGCGGGCAACTCGCGACCGCCGTGCGCTACACGCTGCAGCTGCTCGCCGAGCGCGCGCCCGGCCACGCCGTCGAGGTGCGCGTGCCGCCGTTCGGCGCGGTGCAGTGCATGCCCGGCCCGGGCCACACGCGCGGCACGCCCCCGAACGTGATTGAGACGGATGCGCAGACTTGGCTCGCGCTCGCGACTGGCGCGCTCGCGTGGGCCGACGCGGGCCCCGCGGTGCGCGCATCCGGCGTTCGCGCCGACGTGTCGGCCGCGCTGCCGCTGTTCGGTCGGTGAGTGCGAGAATAGAAGCCATGTCTGACCACCAAACCCCCGACGCCGAGCCCGCAGCGCCTGAAGAATCCGGTGCTCCCGCCGAGCTCGACTACGTGGAGCCCGAGGCGGAGTACGTCGAGCTCGAGGTCGCCGAGGGGGCCGCGGTCGACGAGCGGGGCCCCACCGCCGTCACCACGACCGTGCGCCGCGGAGTGAACATGCGCGGCTGGATCGCGCTCGGCCTCGGCCTCGGCGTGATCCTCGCCTTCGTGTTCACCTACGTGTTCCCCGAGCATGAGGAGTTCTCGCGCGGCCAGGTGCTCGGGTTCCTACTGGTCTTCGTCACGGCGCTCACGACAATCATCGTCGTCGGCATCGCCGCCATCGTCGACTTCTTCATCGGCCGCCGCACCCGCAAGATCACGCTGACCCGCGAGCAGTAGCGGCGGCCGAAGCGGCGCGCTACGACGTCTGCGAGGTCTCGAGCCAGGCGAGGTACTCGGGCGTGACCGTGCCGGTCACGTACTCGCCGGTGAAGCACGACATGTCGAGGCTCGTCACGTCGGAACCCTCGGTGATCGCGTCGAAGAGGTCGTCAACGTCCTGGTAGATCAGCGCGTCGGCGCCGATGACCGAGCAGACCTCCTCGACCGTGCGGGCCGAGGCAACGAGCTCGCCGCGCGTCGGCATGTTGATGCCGTAGACGTGCGGGTAGCGCACGGGCGGGGCCGCCGAGGCGAAGAAGACCTTCTTCGCGCCGGCCCAGCGGGCCATCTCGACGATCTCCTTCGAGGTCGTGCCGCGCACGATCGAGTCGTCGACGAGCAACACGTTCTTGCCCTCGAACTCGCTCGGCAGTGCGTTGAGCTTCTGACGCACCGACTTCTTGCGCGCCTTCTGGCCCGGCATGATGAACGTGCGGCCGACATAGCGGTTCTTGTAGAAGCCCTCGCGGTAGGGGATGCCGAGAGTCTCGGCGAGCTGCATCGCGGCAGGGCGGGCCGAGTCAGGAATCGGCATGACGACGTCGATCGCGTCGACGCCGATCTCGCGCTCGACCTTGTGCGCGAGCTTCTCGCCCATGCGCAGGCGGGTGTCGTAGACCGAGATGCCCGACATTGTCGAGTCGGGTCGGGCGAGGTAGACGTACTCGAACGAGCACGGCGACAGCTGCGTCGTGGTCGAGCACTGGCGCGAGTACATGCGGCCGGCGTTCGTGATGAACACGGCCTCGCCGGGCTCGACGTCGCGCACGAACTCGTACCCGCCCGAGTCGAGCACGAGGCTCTCGGAGGCGACGACCCACTCCTCGCGGCCGACTTCGTCGAGGCGACGGCCGAGCACGAGCGGGCGGATGCCGAACGGGTCGCGGAACGCGAGCATCCCGTGGCCGGCAATGAGCGTGATCGCGGCGTACGAGCCCTCGACGCGCTGGTGCACGTTCGCGACGGCGTCGAACAGTTCGTCGGGGGTGAGTTCGGCGCCAGAGATTTGCTCCTGCAGCGCGTTCGCGAGCACGTTGAGCAGGATCTCGGTGTCGCTCGGCGAGTTGAGGTGCCGGCGGTCGATGTTGAAGAGCTCATCGGTGAGCTCGCGGGTGTTCGTGAGGTTGCCGTTGTGCACGAGCACCAGGCCGTATGGCGCGTTCACGTAGAACGGCTGCACCTCGTCTTCGCTCTTCGCCGAGCCTGACGTGGCGTAGCGCACGTGGCCGAGGCCGACGTTGCCGAGCAGGTTGCGCATGTCGCGCGTGCGGTAGCCCTCGCGCACCTGGCCCTTCAGCTTGACCTGGTGCAGCGTGCTGCCCTCGGCGGTCGCGATCCCGGTCGAGTCCTGGCCGCGGTGCTGCAGCAGCAGGAGCGAGTCGTAGATTTGCTGGTTGACGAGGTTGGTCGAGACATGACCGACGATGCCGCACACGGTATGGGGCGCTCCTGACTGGCAGCGAAACAAGGCGACTAACATCATCCCACTTTCTGCGCCCCTCGCGCAGCGTCCACGACATTCACATGGGCGAGCATGGAGCCATGAGCGAACGACTTCTCGGCTGGGACGGCTTCTACAACGCGCGCGACCTCGGCGGGCTGCCGACCCGCGACGGCGGCACGACAGCCCACGGCGGCTACGTTCGCTCGGCCGACCTGCGCTACGTCACCGAGGCCGGCCTCGGGCAGATGGCCGATGCGGGCATCCGCACCGTCTTCGACCTGCGCAACGATTTCGAGACGCACGTCGAGCCCCGCAACGCTGACGAGGAGCGGGCGAACGCCTACCGCGTGCCGCCGACTCCCGAGGCCGAGCTGCCCGAGGGCGTGTTCGGCGTGCGCGTGCCGCTCGACAACACTCGCGACCACGCGTTCTGGCAGCGGATGCGCGAAGAGGGCCGGTTGGGCTCGCCCCGCTTTTTCACTCCGGTGCTGCGGGAGCAGCCCGAGCGGGTCGTCGCGGTGCTGCGGGCGATGGCCCAGGCGCCGGGCGGCGTGCTGTTCCACTGCGCGATCGGCCGCGACCGCACCGGCCTCGTCGCGTTCACGCTGCTCGCCCTCGCCGACGTCGAGCCCGAGGCGATCGCCGCCGACTACCGCATCTCGACCGCCGCGCTCACGCCGTTCTTCGAGCGCATGGACTTCCCCGACCAGTCGCACCTCATTGACGCGGCGCTCGAGCGCAACGGCTTCACGATCGAGTCGGCCGTCGCCGAACAGCTCGACGGCTTTGATGCGTGGGCCACCCTCCGCGATGCCGGCCTGAGCGACGCGGAGCTCGAGACGTTGCGGGGCCGCCTCGTCGCCTAGGCTTGAGCGCATGAGCGATGAGCTGTACTCGGCGTCCGGTGTCGACACGCGCGCGGGCGACCGCGCCGTTGAACTCATGAAACAGGCCGTGCAGGCCACCCATGGCCCCGAGGTGCTCGGCGGCTTTGGCGGCTTCGCGGGGCTCTTCGACGCGTCGCGCCTCACCAAGTTCCAGCGGCCGCTGCTCGCGACCTCGACGGATGGTGTGGGCACGAAGGTCGCGCTCGCGCAGGCCATCGACAAGCACGACACCATCGGCCAAGACCTCGTCGGCATGGTCGTCGACGACATCATCGTGGTCGGCGCCGAGCCCCTGTTCATGACCGACTACATCGCCTGCGGCAAGGTCGTGCCCGAGCGCATCGCGAACATCGTTGAGGGCATCGCGCGCGCCTGCGCCGCGACCGGCACCGCCCTCACCGGCGGCGAGACCGCCGAACACCCGGGCCTGCTCGGCGACGACGAGTACGACGTCGCGGGCGCCGCGACCGGCGTGGTCGAGGCCGACCGCGTGCTCGGTGCCGAGCGCGTGACCGACGGCGACGTGATTATCGCGATCGGCGCATCCGGCCTCCACGCGAACGGCTACTCGCTCGTGCGCCGCCTCATCGCCGACCACGGCGTCGACCTGCGCGCGCACTCCGACGAGCTCGGCACGACGTGGGGCGAGGCCCTGCTCGAGCCCACCCGCCTCTACACCGGCGAGCTCGTGCGCGTGCTGCGCCGGCCCGAGCTCGACGGCGCGATTCACGCGTTCTCGCACGTCACCGGCGGCGGCATCGCCGCGAACCTCGCACGCGTGCTGCCCCGCGGCAGCTGGGCGCAGCTCGAGCGCTCGCGCTGGTCGCCGCTGCCGGTCTTCCGCGTACTCACCGAGCTCGCTGGGGCCTCGCTCGAGTCGGTTGAGGGCACCTGGAACCTCGGCATCGGCATGTTTGCCATCGTCGACACCGCACGCGCCGACGCGGTCATCGACGCCGTGCGCGAAGAGGGCCACGAGGCCTGGATCGCGGGTGAGGTCACGATCGGCGAGCGCGACCTTGCCGGCTTTGAGCAGGGTGCGAAGGGCGTCGACGGCGGCGCGGTGCAGCTCGTCGGCAGCTACGCGAACTAACGCTCGAGCGTGCGCTGCGCGGCGCGGTGGCCAATGACGATCTGGCCGAGCGCGCCGATCGCGGTGCAGATCACTGCCGTGCCGCCCGCCACGAGAAACGGCAGCACGGTGTTGCCGAGCACCATCGTCGCAATGCCGGCGACCATGCCGAGCCCGTTGCACACCAGCGCCCACGGCCATGCCGCCTCGTGCGCCGCGTGCCAGGCTTCGTCGGAGGCGCGGGTCGCGTTCGTGCGGATGCCGCCGAGGGTGCCGGGCAGGATGCGCCCCGAGATCGCGAGGCGGATCGCGGCGAGCGCGGTGAAGTTACCGACGACAAGCATGAGCCCCAGGATGATCGACATCGCGATCCCCGGGGCCTGCAGGTTTTCCATACGGGAAGTGCGCTACGCGCGGCGACGCTGGTCGAGGTCGTCCCCGGCCTCGTGCTCGCCATCGTCTTCGATGTACTCAGCCCACTTCGAGAGCTCGTCTTCTTCAGACTCGTCGCTCGAAGTTACCACCGGCTCGTCGTGGTTGCCCTGGAGTTCGCGCTGCAACGACTCGTAGTCGGTCTCGGGGATGTTGTACTTCAGCTCCCGAGCGACCTTGGTGTGCTTTGCCTTCTGACGGCCACGCCCCATGCGTAACCCCCCTAATAGCTATCGTGCTGGTCGGATGTACCGACGCAGCACGGAATGACATACATAAATATTGTGGGGCAACTTTACCACGCATGGTGAGGACGCCGAGTTTGCAGCGCCCGTTCCGTATCCTTTGCAATAAGCGTCCCTCTTCACTTCAGGAGCCCGCGTGCCAGCCTCCCGCAGCATCGATATCACGGTGATCGGTGCGGGCGCGGCAGGACTCACGGCCGCGTATTCGCTGCGCGCGCTCGGCCTGGAGGCCCTGCGCGATTTCGTCGTGTTGGATGCGCAGCCGCAGCCCGGCTCGACCTGGCAGCACGCCTGGAACTCGCTGACGATTGGGCGCGCCCTGCAGTTCGGCGAGTTGATTGACCTCGCCGGACAGGCCGACCTCGGCCTCGGCTTTCGCGACCTCGACCCCGCGCGGCGGGTGCACGAGGCGGTCGGCTCGGCGTGGCGGCGCTACGAAGATGCGTACGGGCTCTTCGTCGCGCACGGGATGCGCGTGCACCAGGTGCGCTCGAAGCCGCGCCGCGACGACCTGCGCGTGTTCTATCAGGGCCCGGTGGGCGGCGAAATCGAGATGTCGACGCGCATCGTCATTAACGCGACCGGCAGCTGGTCGAACCCGTTCGTGCCCTGGTACCCGGGGCAGCTCGAGTACCGGGGCACGCAGTTGCACGCGTATCGCATCGACCACTTCGGCCAGTTCCGAGGGCAGCGCGTGCTCGTCGTCGGCGGCGGCCGTGGAGCGGTCTCGGTGCTGCTCGAGCTTGAGCGCCGGGGTGCGCAGACGCTCTGGTCGACCCGGCGCGACCCCGACTTTCACGAGCGGCCAAGCTTCGGCATCCTGCCGAGCCGCACCCTCACCGTGAGGGAGCTCACCGACGCGAACCTCTCGAAGGTGCGCCGCATGATTGAGCGCGGCAAGCGTATGCCAAGCGACGTCGCAGTGCGCGGCATTCCGCTGACCCGCGAGATCTTTGACGCGCGCCGCCGTGGCACGTTGAACTCTGCGGGCCCCCTCGAGCGGCTGCTGCCCGGGGGCGTGCGTTTCGTCGACGGTGCCGAGGTCGAGGTCGACGCGATCATCTGGGCCACGGGCGGCCGCGAGTCGCTGCGCCACCTCGCCCCGCTCGGGCTGCGCGATGCGGGCGGCACGCCGAAGATCGCGGGCGGCTGGTCACGCCGCGACGACCGCGTCGCGTTCCTCGGCTACGGCCCGGGCATGGACCCGGCCGACGTGCTCGACGAAGCCCTCGTGATCGGCGAGGATGCGATCGACCGACTCGAGAGCTAGGTCGACGGCGGCGTCACGAACAGCAGCGCGCCGGCGAGCGCGAACACGGCGCAGACGATGAACTGCCCGAACAGGAACACGGCGGCGCGGCCCCGACGCTGCTCGCGCCAGAGCCGCACGGCGTCGAGCATCGCGGTCGAGAAGGTGGTGAAGCCACCGCAAAAACCGGCGCCGAGCAGCGCATGCCAGGTACCGTCGGTCACGAGCCCCGTGAACAGGCCGAGCAGAAACGAGCCCGTGGCGTTGATGAGGAACGTCGCGGCGGGCGCCGTCCACTCGCGCCGCTCGCGCAGCAGGGTGTCGGTGACGTAGCGCGCGGCCGCGCCGAGGCCGCCGGCGAGCGCGACGCCGAGCAGCAACAGGGGCGTGAACTCAGGCATCGCCGAGCCTCCAGCCAAGCGCCGAGAGGGCGAAGCCACCGAAAAGCGACGTCATGGCGACGACGATCCAGGTCAACTCGCCGTATGCGGCGAGCGTGCTCACGTCGAACGCGAACGACGAGTAGGTGGTGAAGCCCCCGAGCAGGCCGCTGCCGAGCAGCAGGCGCAGTTGCTCGGTGCCGGGGCGCAGCGCGATCGGGGTGAGCACGCCGAGCGCGAATGCCCCGACGAGGTTGATCACGAGCGTCGTCCACACCGCGTCGAGCGGCACGAGGCTCGTGAGGGTGAAGCGCAGGCCCGCGCCGACCGTGCCGCCGGCAAACACGAGCGCCGCGTTGCGCAGCAGGCGCGACGTGGGCGTGGGGGTGACGGTCACCCCCACTACGTTACGCGCCGTCGAGCTCCTCGCGGATGCGCGCCTGCGCCCCGAGAATCTCGGCCTCGACGCGTGCGACCAGCTCGGGCGTGAGACGACCCGTCTCATCCGCCGTGCGTGCCGCGGCGCGGAGCTGCTGACGGAACGACTGGGCCGCCGCGTCGAGTCGCTGCGCGAGCTCGCCCCGTTCGAGGGCGGGCGTGAGCGTGGCCCGCAGCGTGTCGCGCGCCTCGGCGGCAGACGTGCGCACCGCATCCGCTCGCGCCCGCACCGAGTCGGCGGCGCCGGTGATGCGTGTTGCATCGTCAGTCCGCGACCGCACCTCGGCCTCGCCCTGCAGCGTGGTCGCGTAGAGCAGCTTCGTCGCGCCGTGGCTCGGCGTTACCGAGCCGTCGCGCTCGAGGTCGTGCAGCAGCCGCGACAGCACCGAGCCCGCGACGTTGTAGTTGCCGCCGAGGCGCTCGCGCAGGGCCTCGCGCAGCTCGGTGAACTCGCGCGGCCGCTCGTGCAACAGCGTCAGCGTGACGAGGCGCAGCTCGTCGTCTCGCAGTACCGGGGTCATGACTCCTCCGTTCCGGTCGCAGTGCGGAAGCCTGTGACGTCGGGCCGCTCGCCCTCGGATCTCGGCTCGCGCGCGGCCTGGGCCTCGGGCTCGTTCACGCGCTGCACCTTGGGGGCGTTGCTGAAATCGACGGGGGAATCGTCGACGCGGTGTGCGGCGCTCGCGGCGGGTTCGTTGGTCTCGGCCTCGACGACGGTGATCGAACCGGCGACCGAGTTGAGGCGCAGGAAGAGCGAGTCGCCGTCGCCGGTCGCCTGCTCGCGGTGCCGGCGACCGTGCAGCGGGTCGATCGTGTCATCGCCGATGTGCGTCGTCGCGGTGACGGTCTGGATGTTGTAGCTCGGGTTCGTGCCCGCCGCGAGTCGCACCGTGGCCCGGCCCGACACCGTGTTGTGGGTGAACTGGCGGGTGCCGGCGTCGAGCAGGTCGACGACCGCCGAACCCGAGACGGTATTGCCCGTGTACTCGAGCAGCGTGCCCGAAACCGTGATGTCGCCCGTCGTCGTCTTCGCGTCGACGCGACCGGCATGCTCGCGCGCGGTGACGTTGCCCGACACCGAGCTCAGCGCGAGGGTGCCGCCGGTCTGGTCGGCGAACTGCTCGCCGCTCACCGTCGAGATCGACACCTCGCCCTCGACGCCCGCGACGAGCACCTCGGCCGAGGTGGCCTTGACGTTCACGTCGCAGCGCCGTGGCACGAGCACGTAGACCTCCGCGCTCGGGCCGTCGACGAGCGTGCGCACCGAGGTGCCGAACTGCTGCCAGTCGAGTTGCGGGTGGTCGATCGTGAGCGTGTCGCCGTCGAGCTCGACCTTGAGGTCGCGACCCGTCAGCCCATCCACCTCGACCCGGCAGCTCGCGTCGTCGTGGGCGACGACGTTGACGCTGCCGCCCATGAGGCTCGCGCGCACACGCCGCACGAGGCCGACGTCGATCGACTCGGGCCCATTTACTTGCCACGTTTCGCTTGTCACGGTGACTCCAATCGGGTGTGGGATGCGCGGGCCTAGTAGCCCGTGAGGTTGCGCACCGGTTCGGCGCGGTAGAAGAGGCTCGCGAAGTCGCGGATCGCGCCGGGCTCGCCCTCGACGCGGCCGACGTGTGCGAGCGCGACGGGGGAGTCGTTCGACTCCCAGATGCGCGCCAGTTCGGCAATGTCGAGCGCGACGTGCGGCGCCTCATCCGTCGTCACCGCAGAGCCGCGCCCGCCGAGCACCGTGATATGCCAGACGCCGTCCGCGAGCCCGAGGCCGTCTTCGACGCGCACGATCACCTCGCCGTCGCGCTCAAACGAGCGCGCCGCGATGGCCGCGGGGAGGTCGAGGATGCGCAACCAGGTCCAGTCGCCGAAGTCCTTAATCTCCATGGCCCGCTCGTCGGTGAGGACGAGCGGCAGCGGGTCACCGGGCTGCGTGTAGAAGCCGAGCTGCCCGATGAGGTCCATGCTCGCGAGTGCCTGCCAGAGCGCGAGCTCGACGCCGAGCGTGCTGCCGAACAGCGAGAAGACCTTGACTCGGCGTGGCTGCTCCCAGCCCGTGTGCTCGAAGGTCGCGAAGCCGTCGACCTGCCCCGACTCGTCGAAGTGGGCGACGGCCCGGAGCTTCTTCGCGGGGCCCTGCGCCTCGCCCGACCACTCGCCGAGGATCTCCATCTTCGTGCGCGCGTACGGTCGCACCGAGCCGAGCTGCCGGGCATGGAAAGCCTCAATGACGCGGTCGACGTGCTCGGCAAGGAAGCCAGGCTCGATCCACTCGACCTGGCCCGCGGCTACCGGGGCGGTGGGCCGCAGCTTGAACTTGTTGACGTCGATCGTCACCTCGCCGATGCGGGTGCTCGGCGCGAAGCCGAAGCGGCCGTAGATCGTCGCCTCGCTCGCCGAGAGCGTCGCGAACGGAATGCCGTCGGCCTTCGCCTGCTGCAGCTGCTGCGTCATGAGTTCGCGCAGCAGGCCGCGGCGGCGGTGCGCGGGGTTGACGCCAATGGTGTTGATGACGAGCGTCGCCGCGTCCTCGGCGCCCGCGCTGTAGCGGCCGACGATCGACGAGCAGCCGCCCACGACGGTGTCACCGACGTGCGTGCGTGTCGTGATCATCGCAAGCCGGGCGTCGTCGGCGCGGCGGTTGCGACGGAAAAACGCGAGCTGCGCGTCGCCCGCCGGTTCGTCGAGCAGGGTGAGGCGGAACACGTCGAGGTACTGGCGCCAGCGCGGGTCGTCATCGGGCGCGTCGAGGGGCAGTAGGCCGTACTGATAAGAATCATCCACGGCGTGAGGCTAGCGAACCGCCCCGATGTTTGCCCAAGTGTGAAAAACTTGCACTCGTGCACGCACTTGCCAAGCTCAGTCTCGCCAACCGCGCCCTCATCGCTCTCATCACCGTGTCGATCGCGATCTTCGGCGCGCTCCTCATGACGAACCTGAAGCAGGAGCTGATCCCCTCGATCTCGCTCCCGCAGGTCTCTGTGGTGACGAGCTACCAGGGTGCCTCGCCCGAGATCGTCGACGAGGACGTCTCGCAGCCGATCGAGTCGGCGCTGCAGGGCCTGCAGGGCCTCGACTCGACGACGACGACGTCGAGCGACGGCCAGTCGGTTGTCTCGGCCAGCTTCGAGTTCGGCACCGACATTGTCTATGCCGAGCAACGTATCCAGCAGGCCCTCAACCGCATCGACGCGCAGCTGCCCGAAGACGCCGACTGGAGCGTGCTTTCGGGCTCGATCGACGACCTTCCCGTCGTGCAGCTCGCCTTCACGGGCGGCGACCCGACGCAGCTTGCCGAGCGCGTCGAGCAACTCGCCGTGCCCGAGTTGCGCGGCCTGGACGGCGTGCGCGCCGCCGACGTCTCGGGCGACCGCGCCGAGCGCATCACGATCGCGCCCGACCAGGCGGCGCTCGCGGCGAACGGCCTGTCGCTGCAGGACATCACCGACACCCTCGACGACGCCGGCGTACTCGTACCCGCTGGCACGATCACCGAGGGCGACGAGACGCTGACGGTGCAGGCAGGCGATCTGCTCGCGTCGGTCGACGAGCTCCGCGAGATCCCGATGCCGGTGTCGGCGGATGCGACTACCCAGCAGGACCCGACGGCGCCGGCCGCGACCCCCACCGTCGTGACCCTTGGCGACGTCGCCGACGTCGAGCAGGACTACGCACCGATCACCTCGATCTCGCGCGTCAACGGTGAGGATGCGCTCACCGTGTCGGTCACGAAGCGCCCCTCAGCGAACACCGTCGAAGTGTCGCAGGCCGTCGCCTCAGTGCTGCCAGAAATCGAGGCGGCGCTCGGCGACGACGTCACCGTGACCGTCGCGCTCGACCAGGCCCCGTTCATCCAGCAGTCGATCGACACGCTTGTCACCGAGGGACTGCTCGGCCTCGTCTTCGCCGTGCTCGTTATCTTCTTCTTCCTCTTCTCGGTGCGCGCGACGCTGATCACCGCGATCTCGATTCCGACGTCGCTGCTCGTCACGTTCATCGCCCTCTACTTCCTCGACTACTCGCTCAACGTGCTCACGCTCGGCGCGCTGACGATCGCGATCGGTCGTGTCGTTGACGACTCGATCGTGGTGGTCGAAAACATCCGCCGACACCTCACGATGAATCCGTCGGCTGCCCTGCGCGGCGGCGAGCGCGTCAAGGTCATCACCGAGGCGGTGCGCGAGGTCGGCATGGCGATCACGGCGTCGACGCTCGTGACCGTTGCCGTGTTCCTGCCCGTGATCTTCGTCGGCGACGTCACCGGCGAACTGTTCCGGCCATTCGGCTTGACGAGCGCGGTCGCGCTACTCGCTTCGCTGTTCGTCTCGCTCACGATCGTGCCCGTGCTCGCGTACTGGTTCATGGGCGGCTCGAAGGTGCGCGCGTCGGAGGTCGAGACGCACGGCGCGCACGCGGCGGATGCGGAGGCCGACGAGCCGCGCAACTGGCTGCAGAAGTTGTACGAGCCGCTGCTACGCCGCATCATCGTGCGCCCGGGCTGGGTGCTCGTGGGTGCCGTCGTCGTGCTCGCCGGAACGATCGCGCTCATTCCACTCATGAAGACGAACTTCCTCGGCTCGGCCGGGCAGAACACTTTTCAGATGTCGCAGGAGGTCGGCGTCAACGCCTCGCTCGACGCGAAGACGGCGTACGCCGAGCGCCTCGAGAGCGTACTTGACGACACCGAGGGCATCGACATCGTGCAGGTGAGCTACGGCGGCGGCGACCTCATCTCGATGTTCACGGGCGGCGGCTCGAACACCATCACCTGGTCAATCACGACCGACGCCGACGCCGACGCCGACGCGATTCAGTCGCAGCTGCGCGACGAAATCGACGCCCGCGACGACCTCGGCGACGTTGAGATCGGCGCGAGCGCCGGCTTTAGCACCGACGTCACGGTGCGCGTCAGCGCGCCCGACGCCGACGCGCTGCGCGAGGCCGTCGATGCCGTAACTCCCGCGGTCGAGGGCGTCGAAGGAGTGCAGCAGGTGAACACCGGCATCGACGAGACCCGCCCGTTTATCGAGCTCAACATCGACCAGACCGCAGCGGCCGAGGCTGGCCTCAACGAGGTCGCGATCGGCGGGCAGGTGATGCAGGCGCTTCAGCCAGTGCCCGCTGGCTCGATCATGATCGACGGCAGCTCGCTGCAGGTCTACTTCGTCGGCGACGAGGAGCCGCCCGTGAGCGTCGACGAGCTGCGCGAGCTCGACATCCAGACCGGCACCGGCGTCGTGCCACTGAGTGATCTCGCCGACGTCGAGGTCACTGACGGCCCCGTGTCGATCACGGCCGAGTCGAGCACGCCCTACACCGACCTCACCATCGTGAGCGAGAGCGACGACCTCGGCGGCATGAGCAGCGCGATCACTGAGGCGATCGACGGCATCAAGCTGCCGGGCGGCGCGACCGCCGAGCTCGGCGGCAGCGCGGCCGACCAGCAGCAGGCATTCCAGCAGCTCGGCCTCGCGATGCTCGCCGCGATTCTCGTGGTCTACATCGTCATGGTGGCGACGCTGAAGAGCCTGCTGCAGCCGCTGCTGCTGCTCGTGTCGGTGCCGTTCGCCGCGACAGGCGCGATCCTGCTGCAGGTCGCGACAGGTCTGCCGCTCGGCGTGGCCTCGCTCATCGGCGTGCTGATGCTCATCGGCATTGTCGTGACGAACGCGATCGTGCTCATCGACCTCGTGAATCAGTTCAGGAACCGAGGCAACGACGTGCGAGAGGCGACCTTCGATGGCGCCACGCGCCGTGTGCGCCCGATCGTCATGACCGCGCTCGCCACGATCCTCGCCCTCACCCCGATGGCGCTCGGCATCACGGGCCACGGCGGCTTCATCTCGCAGCCGATGGCGGTGGTCGTGATCGGCGGCTTGCTCTCGTCGACGCTGCTCACACTCGTCGTGCTGCCCGCGCTTTACGTGCTCGTCGAGGGCCGCCGCGAGCAGCGCGCCAACCGCCGCGCCGAGCGCAACGAGCAGAAGCTGCAGGAGGCCGGTCTGGCGTAGCTCGCTAGGCTGGGGAGTCAGAAACCAGGAGGTGCCAGATGGCCCGCGGCTACAAGGCCCCCTCGAACTACGACCCGCGCAAGAAAAAGGGCGCGGGCAAGTTCAATAACAAGCGCTACCGGCCCGAGCCGTCCGCGCGCCCCGCGCCGACGCCGGCCGAGAAGGCTGAGCCGAAGCGCGAGGCGCCCGAGCGGCGCGCCCCGCGCATCCCCACCGACGAGGTCTACGCGCCCCTGCCCGCCACGACCATCACGGCCGCCGAGGCTGAGGGTGTGACGTTTGCCGACCTCGGGCTTGGGCCGCGCATCATCCGCGAGCTCGCGAAGCAGGGCGCCGAGACGCCCTACCCGCTGCAGGTGGCGACGATTCCAGAGGCGCTGGCCGGCCGCAACGTGCTCGGCCGCGGCCGCACGGGTTCGGGCAAGACCATCGCGTTTGGCGCTGCGCTCGTCGAGCGACTGTTCCTGCTGCGCGGCAAGCGCGGTCGGGTTGAGGGCCGCGCCCCGCAGGCGCTCGTGCTCGCACCGACCCGCGAGCTCGCGCTGCAGATCGACCGCACCATTCAGCCCTTCGCCCGCGCGATCGGCTTCTTCACGACCCAGCTCTACGGTGGCGTGCCCGCGGCGCGCCAGCGCGAGGGCCTCAAGCGCGGCGTCGACATCGTCATTGGCACGCCGGGGCGCATCAATGACCTTGCCGACCGCGGCACCCTCGACCTCAGCCAGGTCGTCATCACGGTGCTCGACGAGGCCGACATCATGAGCGACATGGGCTTCATCGAGCAGGTCAACAGCATCCTGTTCCGCACGCGACCTTCGGGCCAGCGGATGCTCTTCTCGGCCACGCTCGACAGCCAGGTGCGCGGCCTGGTCGAGCGCTACCTGCCGAACCCGGCCGTCTACGAGGTCGCCGACGACCGCGCGGCGATCGACCACCGCATCCTCACCGTGCGGCGCGACGACAAGGATGCGGTGGCCGCGCAGCTTGCCGGCTCGGGCGGCCGAGTGCTCGTGTTCGTGCGCACGAAGCTCGGCGCCGACCGGCTCGTCGAGGCCTTCGCCGAGCACGGCGTGACCTCGCTCGCGCTGCACGGTGACCTGACGCAGGAGGAGCGCACCGCGAACCTCGACAAGTTTCAGTCGGGCAAGGTCGACGTGCTCGTCGCGACCGACGTCGCCGCGCGCGGCATCCACGTCGACGACATTCGTCTCGTGGTGCAGTTCGACCCGCCGATCGGCCACAAGACCTACGTGCACCGTGCGGGCCGCACGGGCCGCGCGGATGCGAGCGGCACGGTCATCACGCTCGTCACGCCCTCGCACCGCGACCGGATGCGCGACATGCTCGCCGAGGCCGGCGTCGAGGCGCACGTGCAGCCCGCGTCGCCGGGCGGCCGCGAGCTCGACGAATTCGCGCAGTTCTAACCCCTTGGCCGGGCGGGGTTTGCCTCGAGTTCACTGAGGCGACACCTGCCGCTTAGGTGGGCGGGATTGGGTAGCTGGGTTCAATCCCCGCCCCTGCCCCAGGAGTATGAATGCGCGCTCGTCGCCCGCTTTCGCTGCTCGCTGCTGCGACGATCGGCTGCGCCGGCCTCATGGCCGCGCCCTCGATCGCCCTGGCCGCGCCGGTCGAAAACAACATTGTCATCAACGAAGTCGAGTCGAGCGGGGGCAACCCCGGCGACTGGATCGAGCTGTTCAACCCGGCCGACAGCGAGGTCGACCTCTCGGGCTACATCCTGCGCGACTCGGACGACGACCACACCTTCGTGATTCCTGCCGGCACCGTCGTCGCCGCGGGTGGCTACCTCGTGTTCGACGAGCTCAACGACGGCGCCGGTGACTTCGACTTCGGCCTCGGCGGCACCGACAGCGTGCGCCTGTTCGCGCCCGACGGCACGACCCTCGTCACCGAGCAGAGCTGGGACGGCCACGCCGAGGTGACCTACGGCGTGAACGCCGCCGGCGACTTCGCCGAGACCGCGGTGCCGACGAAGGGCGCCGCGAACAACTTCAGCGGCGTCGTCATCAACGAGGTCGTCTACGACGACGTCTCGGGCAGCGAAGACGCGATCGAGCTGTTCAACGCGGGCTCGGCCGCCGTCGACCTCGCCGGCTGGAGCGTGCACGACGACAAGGACCGCCCGGGCGAGGGCGACCTCAGTGGAAGCCTCGCGCCGGGTGAGTACCTCGTGCTCAACGCCGACGTCGACTTCACCTTCGGCCTCGGCAAGGGCGACTCGGTCGTGCTCAAGGACGCCTCGGGCGCCGAGATCGACCGCCTCGACTACGAGAACACCGCCCCGCTCGCCGACTGGTCGCGCTGCGAAGACGGCACGGGCGACTGGGCCCCCGGCACCGAGGTGACCCTCGGCGCCGCGAACAACTGCGAGCCCGTCGAGGTCGAGCCGACCCCGGCCGAGCTCATCCTCAACGAGATCGACTCGTCGCCCGCCGACTGGGTCGAGTTCACGAACCCCGGCGACGAGGCGCTCGACATCTCGGGCTACGAGATTCGCGACAACTCCGACGACCACCGCTGGCGCTTCCCCGCCGGCACCTCGATCGCGCCGGGCGAGTACCTCGTCGTCGACGCGGCGAGCGAGGGTGAGTACTTCGACGACGCGACCGACACCTACGTGCCCGGCACGTTCGAAGCCGCCATCGGAATCGGCTCGGGCGACAGCATCCGCGTCTACGACGCCGCCGGCACGCTCATTCAGAACTACAGCTGGACGGAACACCCGGCCATCGACGGCGACGAGACCGCCGCGACGTGGTCGCGCTACCCGGATGCGACGGGCAACTTCGCGCTGAGCTACGCTACCCCGGGCGCCGCGAACGAGGGCGTCGCACCGAGCGTCGCGATCAACGAGATCGAGTCGAACGGCGACGTCACCGACTGGGCCGAGATCGTGAACACCGGCGACACCGCCGTCGACATCTCGGGCTGGACGCTCATGGATAACGACCCGATCGGCCACGCGGCTGACGTCACCCCGCTGGCCGACGGCACGACGCTGCAGCCGGGCGAGTTCTTCGTCTTCGACGGCGGCGAGCACTTCACCTTCGGCCTCGGCAATGGCGACACCGTGACGATCCGCGATGCGGCTGGCCAGACGGTCGCCGAGCACAGCTACGCCGAGCACGCGGATGGTGTGCTCGCGCGCTGCCCGGATGGCACCGGCGACTTCGTCGACGTCGCGGTCGGGACGAAGGGCGAGGCGAACTCCTGCGGCAACGCGGTCGTGCTCAACGAGGTGCGCATCGTCGACGGCGGCACCGTCGTCGAGCAGACCGCCTGGACCGAGTACGCCGCCGAGACTTGGGGCCGCTGCCCCGACGCGACCGGCGACTTTGGCGTCACGAGTGAGCCCACCCCGGGCGAGCGCAACAAGTGCGCCGGCATTCCCGACGTCATCGCCTGGCCCGGTAGCCAGGACGTGACGGTGCAGGACCTCGAGCCCACGTTCCTCGAGGACTCCTCGGGCCTCGACTTCGCCGACGGCGCGCTCTGGGCGGTTGACAATGGCACCGGCACCATCTGGAAGGCGGACGCGCAGGCCGATGGCACCGTGACGGTCGCTGACGGCTGGGCTGACGGAAAGCGCGTGCGCTACGCCAAGGACGCCGACAACCCCGATGCCGCGGGCCCCGACACCGAGGGCATCACGGTCGACGGCGACGGCCTGGTCTACGTTGCCTCCGAGCGCGACAACAGTGCAAAGGGCGTGAATTACGACAGCGTGCTCTTCGTCGACCCGAATGAGCCAGGCCCCGATCTGATCGCGCAGAACGAGTGGGACCTCACCGAGCTGCTACCGTCCGTAAACGCGAACGTGGGTATCGAGGCCGTCGAGTGGGTCTCAAACGATGCTCTGGGTGACCAGCTCGTCGGCGACGCGGGCGTCTACGACCCCGCGAACTACCCGAACGCGGTCTCGGGCGGCGTCTTCTTCGTCGCGCTCGAAGACAACGGCCACGTCTACGCCTTCGTCTTCAACGCCGACGGCTCGGCTGAACTCGTCGCCGACCTCGACCCGCAGATCGGCGGTGCCATGGGCCTCGAGTACGACGAGGCGCTCGGCGTGCTCTGGGTTGAGACCGACGACGGCTACAACGGCCGTCTCGCGCAGCTCACGCTGAACGGCACCACCACGCCCGACGTCGTGCAGATCGACCGCCCGACCGGCATGGAGAACCTGAACAACGAGGGCTTCGCCGTCTCGTCGATCGACTTCTGCGTTGACGGCCAGCGCCCCGTCTGGTGGTTCGCCGACGGCCTGCAGCCGGAGGCCCTGCGCTCGGGCATGCTCGACTGCGAGGTCGAGAACGGCGGCGGGGAGACCCCTGCGCCGACCCCGACCCCGACTGGGCCGGAGGAGCCGGTTGAGACGAATGGCCCCGATCAAAGTGTGGACCCCAGCGAGTCCGAGACTCCGGTTGCAACGGAGATGCAGGGTGGTTCGACTTCGGGTTCGAGCACTGGTTCGACCAGAACTCCCGAAGCCGGTACCAACGGCCTCGCCACCACCGGCGTCGACGGCATCGTGCCGCTGCTCGCGCTGAGCGGCGTGCTGCTCGCGGCGAGCCTGGCGCTCATGCGCATCCGTCGTGGGAATCACGCGGAGTAGCGAGCGCTAACGAACAAGAAGGCGGGCGTCCCGATGAGGCGCCCGCCTTCTTGTTGCTCAGTAGCTAGGCAAGTCCAACGACGAAGCACGCGGCGAAGACGGCGAGTCCGACGACGAGAAACAGCCAGTCCGTTGCGACGATGCGCAGCGGGTGGCGCTCCGTGCGGGTGGCGGCGTAGCCGAAGCCGCGGGCATCCATGGCGAGTGCCACGCGGTCGGCATGCCGCATCGAGGCGGCAAGCAGCGGCACGAGCGACGCGCGCTGCCGGCGAAACCAGCCGCCGAGCCCGCGCCCGAACACCATGCCGCGGGCGCGGTGCGCACGGCGAATGTTCTCGAGCTCGGTGCGGAACCGCGGCACGAAGCGGAATGCTGCGAGCCCCGCGTAACCGAAGCGATACGGCACGCGCAGGTGCTGCACGAGCGCCCGCACGAAGTCGTCGCCCGAGGTCGACGAGCCGCTCAGCAGCGCGAGCGCGAACAGGGCGATGAGCCGCAGCGAGTTCGCGAGGCCGTGCTCCCACGTGCCGAGTGTGAATTGCCAGTCGCCGAACTGCGCGAGCACCGGCGTGCCCTCACCGAGCGCGGGGTTTACCCAGACGCCGAGGGTGATCGAGAGAATGAACGCGAGCACGGGCAGGCCGACGAGCAGCGCGATGCGCTGGCGCCAGCGCATCCGTGAGCCGACGAGCACCGTGCCGAGCGCCACCACCCCGACGAGTGCCGGCACGTGCCAGCCGTCGACAAAGAACAGCGCGACCATGGGCACGAGCGCGACCACGAACTTGCTGAGCGGGTGGATGCGGTGCAGGAACGGCTGGCGCTCGGCGGTCATCGCCACACCTCGCGCCCGGGCACCTCGCGCATGCGCGTGATCGCGCCGTGCGGGCCCGCGATACCGCGGAACGCCGCAGCGACCGGCGGCAGCCCGAGACCGACGCGCTCGAGCACGCCCGAGGCGATGACATCGTGCGTTGCGCCGTCGGCGACGAGCCGCGCGTCGTCGAGCACGAGCACCCGGTCGGCCTCCTCGGCCGCGAGCTGCAGATCGTGGGTCGCGATGAGCACCGTGGTGCCCCCGGCGACAAGCTCGCGCAGCATGCCGACAAGCTCGGCGGCGCGCGCCTCGTCCTGCCCGAACGTCGGCTCGTCGAGCACGAGGGTGCTCGCGCCCGACACGAGCGCCGTCGCGACCGAGAGCCGGCGCTTCTGCCCACCCGAGAGCACGAACGGATGCTGCTCTGCGTGCGCCGTGAGGTCGAAGCGCTCGAGGGATGCGCGAACCCGCGCCTCAACCTCGGCCTCGTCGAGCCCGCGGCTGCGCAGCTCGAGCGCGAGCTCGTCCCAAACCCGCCCCGTCAGAAACTGCTGTTCGGGGTTCTGGAAGACGATGCCGATGCGGTCGCGCAGCTCGCGCTCGGGCAGCCGAGTGAGGTCGTCGCCGCCGACGAACACGTGCCCGCGGCCCGGGGGAGTGATGCCCGTGAGCGCGTGCAGCAGCGTCGACTTGCCGGCACCGTTCGGCCCAACGAGCGCGGTGAAGGATGCGGCGGGCAGCGAGAACGACAGCTGGCCGAAGAGCCCGCGGGCGCCGATGGCTTCGGGAGCGTCGGCGGGGGCCGGTGACGGGCGCTCGGCAACCTCGGGCAGCGCGGACGTGGCCGTGAGTGTGCGGCGCAGCTCGTCGATCGTCAGCGGCAGCTCGTCGAAGAGCACGCCCGCGCCCCAGAGCCGCGCGCCGATCTGCGTCGCGACGGGCAGCCAGACGCCGAGCTCGGCGAGCACGTGGGCGTGGTCGACGAGCACCTCGCGCGGCGAGCCGGTGACGGCGACGCGCCCCTCGTGGTCAAGCACGAGCACCCGGGTGGTGATGCGCAGCGCCTGATCGAGGTTGTGCTCAACGAGCACGATGCCGACGTCACCGCGCGCGAGCAACTCGCCGAGCACGTCGTAGACTTCCGCGGCCGAGCGCGGGTCGAGGTTCGCGGTGGGCTCGTCGAGCACGATGCAGGGCGAGCCCTGCGCGATGGCCGCGGCGATCGCGAGCCGCTGGCGTCCGCCGCCCGAAAGCACTTCGGGTGCGTCGTCGCGGCGATCCCAGAGCCGCACGGCCCGCAGGGCGGCCTCGACGCGCCGCTCGATCTCGTCGACTGGCACGCCGAGGTTCTCGGGCCCGAACGCGACCTCGTCGTAGACGGTGCCGGCGACGATCTGTGCGTCGGCATCCTGAAACACCATCGCGACGTGCGCGCTCGCGTCGGCGAGCCGCAACTCGACGAGGTCGCGACCGCCAAGCTCGACGCGACCCGACACATCCGCCCACACGCTCTTCGGAACGAGGCCGTTCAGCGCGAGCGCGAGCGTTGACTTGCCGCTGCCCGAGGGGCCGAGCACGAGCAGCGCCTCGCCCGTGGCGACCTCGAAGCTCACGCCGGCCGGCGTGGGCCGCGCGGCGTCGCGGTGAGTGACGGAGAGCTGGTCGCAACGCAGCAGCGGGGCGGTCACCGCTGTCGGCGCTCGTCCTGCTGCAGGCCGCGCGCGACGCCGGCGCGGTCGAGCGCGCCCGCGAGCCAGACGCCGATCATCGTGAACACGAGCGGCGAGATGAGGAAGCAGCCGACGATGAGGATCGTGCCGGCTGTGCCGTAGTCCTCGCCGCCGAGGATGCCGAAGGCCGCGCCCGCCGTGATACCCGCGCTGAGCACGCCGCTCACCACGAAGAGCCACGGCCGCCAGATGCGGTAGCGGGTGACGAGGAACGGGATCTCCTGCACCACGCCGATCATGAGGCTCGTGAGGAACGCCATGAAGAAGATGGGCTGGAACGGGCTCGCGACGAGACCTGAGAGCGCCGTTGTGAGCAGCGCGATGCCGGGCCGGTGGAACAGCGACTGGGCGAGCGCCCCAGGCAAGAAATAGAGGCCCATCGTGAGGCCGTAGACGAACGGCACCGTGTTCACCGTGATGAGCCCAAGCCAGGCATGGGCGGTGAATAGGACACCGCCGGCGACGCCAATGGCGGCGCACGTCATGAGCAGACGCGTACTGATGTTCTTCATGGGGCACCTTTTCAAGTAATTCTAAGGGTCGCCTGACCTGATGGGCGTGGGGAACAGGAATACACATCTGTAATTTGCCGCGGCTCAAGGTGCGCGTTACCGGGGGTAGGTACCGTTCGGGCAAAGCAACCGCGCTCAGGCGCCGAAGGGGAGGTGGCTATGTCGTCGACAAGCGTCGTCGTGGTGGAGCCGCACCTGTTGGTTCGTGCTGGCTTTTCGCTCATTCTTGATGCCCCGGCCGACATCGATGTCGTGGGGCAGGGCGAAACCGTTGACGACCTCATGCGGCTGGCTAACGAACAGCGACCCGACGTGGTGTGCGTCGCCGCGAAGTTCGCCGATGGCTCGACCGTGATGGATGCGCTGGAGGCACTCACGCGCGTCGAGAGCTACCGGCCCGTGGTGCTGCTGCTCACCGGCAAGCACGACGCCGACATCGTCGACGTGGCGACGAGCCGCGGGGTCGCCGCGGCGATCTCGAAGTTCGCGACGCCGGAGGACATCGTCGACGCCGTCCGTACCGCCGCCCAGGGGACTGTTACACGACTTCCGTAGCTTCGAGTACGACCTTTCCGCAGCCGAATCTTGGGGGAGCATGCTGCTCGAAGTCCAACACGTAAGTCATTGGTACGGCGATCGGCAGGTGCTCAAGGACGTCAGTTTCTCGGTGTCCGACGCCCATCTGACGGGCTTTGTTGGCGCGAACGGCGCCGGTAAGACCACGACGATGCGCACCATCCTCGGGCTGCTCAAGCCCCGCGAGGGTCGCGTGCTGCTCGACGGCAAGCCGATCAACGATGCCGATCGGGCGCGCTTCGGCTACATGCCCGAGGAGCGTGGCCTGTATCCGAAGATGAAGGTGCGCGAGCAGATCGTCTATTTCGCCCGCCTCCACGGCGTTGGTCAGGACGCCGCGAAGCGTCGCGCCGACGAGTTGCTGGAGCGGCTCAACCTGCACGAGCGCGCGAACGACAACGTCGAGTCGCTCTCTCTCGGCAATCAGCAGCGCGCGCAGGTATGCGTCGCGCTCGTGCACTCGCCCGAGTTCCTCATGCTCGACGAGCCGTTCTCGGGCCTCGACCCGGTCGCGGTCGATGCGGTGCTCACGGTGCTGCAGGAGGAGGCCGCGAACGGCGTGCCCGTGCTGTTCTCCTCGCACCAGCTCGACGTGGTCGAGCGACTCAGCGACGAGCTCGTGATCATTTCCGAGGGCGAGATTAAGGCGACCGGCTCGCGGCGCCAGCTGCAGGAGCAGCACTCGCAGGGGCTGTACCGGATCGACGTCGACGACGTCACGTGGCTGGCAGCGCAGGCCGATGTCGAGCTCGTCGACGCGCTCGGCGAGGGCCAGGTCATCCGCATCCTCGCCGCCGACGAGCAGGCCGCCGCGGCCCGGGCGCAGGAGCTGCTGCGCGAGGGCGTTCAGCGGGGCGAGGTGCGCCGGTTCCAGCGCGAACTCACCCGACTCACCCAGATCTTCCGGGAGGTGCGCTAATGACGCAGCAGAACACATCCCCTCGCACCATCAGTGTCATGGAGGGCGTGCGCCTCGTCGCTGGTCGCGAAATTTCGACCGCCGTGCGCGCGAAGGCCATGTGGTGGAGCCTCATTTCGATCGTCGCGATCATCGCGGTCGTGCTGCTCGGTGGCCGGTTCCTCGGCGACGTCATGTCGGCGATCACCGGCGGCAACGGCGAAGACCAGCAGATCGGCACGACCCTGCCCGAGTCGACGCTGCCCGCCGACGCGATCGCGGGCGACCTCGTACGCATCGGCTCGGTCGATGACGCGGTTGCCCAGCTCGAGTCGGGCGAGCTGGATGCGCTGGTGCTGCGGGGCGCCGACGCGACCGGCCTCGAACTGCACGCCGAGGACGGCGAGGTCATCTCGGCGGACACCGTCGCGAATAGCCCGTACTTCGTCGTCGTCGGCAAGGACTCGGTGCCCGATTCGCTCGCGCAGAGCCTCACGCTGACTCCGCTCACCGGCTCGCTCGAGTTCGACCAGCAGCAGATTCCCCAGTTCATGATGATGTTCGTCGCCCTCGGTTACGGCCTCGTATTCTTCCTCGCGATCATGCTCTACGCGCAGCGGCTCTCGCAGTCGATCGTCGAAGAGAAGGCCTCGCGCATCGTCGAACTGCTCGTGTCGACGGTGAAACCGGGCACGATCCTCGCCGGCAAGATCGTCGGCGGCACCGTGCTCGCGATGGTGCAGGTCATCGTGATCGTCGCCGCCGCGCTCATCTGCCTCGCGGTCGCGGGGAACCTGCAGGACGTGCCCGACATCGGCGTCTCGCTGGTGTGGTTCTCGGTGCTGACGCTGCTCGGCTTCATGTTCTACGCGAGCATGTACGCCGCGCTCTCGGCGACCGTGTCGCGCCCCGAGGACGTCGCGAGCGTCACCGCGCCGCTCACCTACCTGCTCATGATTCCGTATATCGGGCCGATGCTCGGGTTCCAGAACGACACCCTCATGACCTGGCTGTCGTACATTCCCGTGTCGTCGCCGGTGGCGATGCCGCTGCGCATTCTGCAAGGCAACGCCGCGTGGTGGGAGCCGCTCGCGGCGACCGCCGTCATGGTCGTGTTCGTCGTCGCCGTGATCTGGCTCGCGGGGCGCATCTACCGCAATTCGGTGCTGCGGACCGGCACGCGGGTGAAGCTCGCCGACGCCCTGCGCTCGTAGCGCGGCGGGGTGCATCCTTGTGCGTGAGCGAAGAGGATGCACCCTCAGGTTTGTGGGGTTGCGCCAAGTCGGGCGCGGGGTCGCGTCGCCCTATTGTGCCGAGGGCGCAGGCCGCGGGCGGGCGCTTCGGGCGCTGTCTTAGCGTTGGGAACACGTGCGCTGTTGCACTGTCGCGACAGCCACTTGCATCCCGCAGCGGCAGAGAAAAGGTGACACATGACTGACCAGCACCTCGAAGATCTTGACCACGACCTCGAGGTCGCAACCGGAACATCCGGCATCGACCGCGAAGCGATTTTCACCGCCATCATGGGCAGCTGGCCCGAGCAGCGTGCGCTCGGTCGCAAGGTGTCGGCGACCCCAGACTTCTGGCGCGACGACAGCCTGAGCATGGCGGAACACCGCGAGCGGGTGCTCGAGCAGTCGCACAAGCTCGTCGCCTTCGGCACCCCGAAGCTCGCGTTCCCCGAGAGCGTCGGCGGCGGCAACAACCACGGCGGCAACCTGGCGGCGTTCGAGCAGCTCACGCTCGCCGACCCGTCGCTGCAGATTAAGACCGGCGTGCAGTTCGGCCTGTTCGGTTCGGCGATCATGCACCTCGGCACCGAGGTGCACCACAAGCGCTGGCTGCCCGACGTCATCGAGATGCGCATCCCCGGTGCCTTCGCCATGACCGAGTCGGGCCACGGCTCGAACGTTGCCGGCCTCGACACCACCGCCACGTACGACGAGGCGACGCAGGAGTGGGTCATCAACACCCCGTTCCGCAACGCGTGGAAGGACTACCTCGGCAACGCCGCGAAGCACGGCATCGCCGCGGTCGTGTTCGCGCAGCTCATCACGAAGGGCGTCAACCACGGCGTGCACGCGTTCTACGTGCCGATTCGCGACGACGCGGGCGCGTTCCTGCCCGGCGTCGGCGGCGATGATGACGCCGAGAAGGGTGGCCTCAACGGCATCGACAACGGTCGTCTGCACTTCGACCACGTGCGCATTCCCCGCGACTACCTGCTCAACCGCTACGGCAACGTCGACGAGGAGGGTAACTACACCTCACCGATCGAGTCGCCCGGTCGCCGCTTCTTCGTCATGACCGGCACGCTCGTGCAGGGCCGCGTCTCGCTCGACGGCGCCTCGACCATCGCGCAGCAGGCGTCGCTGCAGATCGCCGTGACCTACGCGAACCAGCGTCGTCAGTTCGACAACACGAAGTCGGGTCGCGAGACCGTGCTGCTCGACTACGGTCGCCACCAGCGCCGCCTGATTCCCCGCATCGCTACCGCCTTCGCCGCGACCTTCGCGCACGACGAACTGCTGCGCGAGTTCGACGCCGTGTTCTCGGGCAAGGGCGACACCCCCGAGCGCCGCGCCGACCTCGAGACGCTCGCCGCCGCGCTGAAGCCGCTGTCGACCTGGCAGGCGATGGACACGATGCAGGACACCCGCGAGGCCTGCGGTGGCGCCGGCTTCCTCATGGAGAACCGCATCGTCGGCTTGCACCACGACTTCGACGTCTACACGACGTTCGAGGGCGACAACACCGTGCTGCACCAGCTCGTGGGCAAGCGTCTGCTCGACGACTACGCCTCGAAGTTCAAGGGGGTGGATGCGCGCGGCCAGGCACGCATCGTCGCCACGCAGTTCGCCGGCAAGGCGTTCCGCGAGATCGGCCTTGCCCGCCTCGGCGGCAACGTCGGCGACCTCGGTCAGTCGGCGCGTTCAGTGGGCTGGCTGCGCGAGCCCGAGAACCAGCGCGCCCTGCTCGAGGCCCGGGTCGAAGAGGCCATCGCCGAGATCGGCATGGAGATCGGCAAGGTCGCGAAGGGCTCCGCCGACGAGCAGAACGCCGTGTTCAACGCGAATCAGAGCAAGCTCATCGACGCGGCTCGCGCCTATGCCGAGCTCACGCAGTGGGATGCGTTCACCCGCAAGCTGTCGGACTTTGAGGAGGGCTCGGAGACGCAGCGCGTCATGACATGGCTGCGCGACCTCTTCGGCCTGGGCCTCATCGAGCGCGACCTGCAGTGGTACCTGCTCGCCGGTCGTCTCACCGCAAAGCGTGCACGCCTCGTCACCTCGTACATTGACCGCCTCGTGCTGCGCCTGCGCCCGCTTGCGCAGGACCTCGTGAGCTCGTTCGGCTACACTGACGCCCAGCTGCGCGCGAAGATCATTGAGGACGATCGCGAGGAGAAGCGTCAGGCCGAAGCGAACGAGTACTACGAGCAGCTTCGCGCCTCCGGTGAGGAGCCGAAGGACGAGCGTGAGATCTACCGCCTGAAGCGAGGCTCGCGCCGCTAGCCTCGTGAGTGGTCGCCTGCCTCGCGTGGGCGGGTTACTGTAGCGACATGACGTTCAACGAGAACTCAAATCTCGATTCTGGCAATGTTCGCAAGCGTCGAGGGGGCACCACCGCTGCCGTTGGTGGCGGTGGTGTCGTCGTGCTTATACTCGGGCTGCTGTCGACGCAGCTGTTCGGTGTCGACCTGACGCAGTTCTTCGGCGGGGCCGGCACCGAGCAGCAGCAGTCGGCCAGTGACGAAGACCTCGTCTGCACCGGCGCCGAGGCGAATGCGCAGCGCGACTGCCGTGTCGAAGGCGCTGCCGTGACGCTCGAGGCGTACTGGGCCGACGCATCCTCGGAGGTCGGCATTCGCGACTACGTCGACCCGACCGTGATTCTCTACGAGGGGCAGACCTCGTCGTCGTGCGGCACCGCGTCGAACGCCGTCGGGCCGTTCTACTGCCCGACCGACCAGTCCATCTATATGGACACCTCGTTCTTTGACATCCTCACCGAGCAGTTCGGTGCCTCGGGCGGACCGCTGTCGGAGATGTACGTGCTCGCGCACGAGTGGGGCCACCACATCCAGAACCTAGCCGGTGCCCTCACCGCCGACCGCCAGCGCGACACCGGCGACAACGGTGGCCAGGTGCGCATCGAGTTGCAGGCCGACTGCTACGCCGGCGCCTGGATGGGCGAGGCCGCCTCGCAGACCGACGCCGACGGCAATGCGATCCTCGAGGCACCGACGCGTGCCGAGATTGAGACCACCATTTCGGCCGCCGAGGCGATCGGTGATGACCACATCATGGAGCAGCAGGGCATGGAGGTTCAGCCCGAGGCGTTCACCCACGGCACGAGCGAACAGCGCGTGAATTGGCTGATCACGGGCTACGAGCAGGGTGTTGGCTCGTGCGATACGTTTAGCGTGCCCGATAGCAAGCTCTAGGAATCGATGACGTTTTCTCTTCTGCTCGCGCTGCAAGTTGTTGCCGTTGTTGTCGCCGTCGCCGTCACTATCGGCGGCGCCGTGCTCATCGTCATCGGCGCCACTCGACTCATGCGGAAGCCCGTTCCGCCGCGCGCTCAGGAGCCCGGATACTCGCAGCCGGTCGAGTATGACGGCCCCGAACAGGTGCCTGCCGGGTTTGAAGATTCGCCGCGCTGGTTGGATGCGGATGTCACCTCCGACTCACCCGGCGCCTCCTCGCACGTAGCCCGCTATTCGAATGCCGACCTGCACGCCGTTCGCCGCAGTGGCATCGCCTTCCTTGCTGGCGGCATTGTGTTGTTCCTCGTCGGTCTGGTCTTCGTGACGCAGACCTGGACCGCGCTGGCCTGAGCTAACGCCTGACGCCGAGGCGAAGCACTGGCGCCGGCAATTGGCAGAGTCCTCCCTCGCTAGAAGGGAGCGGGATCGACGGCGGGGTCGTAGACGAGCTCGTCGACGGGCTTGAAGATCGGCCCGGGTGGTTCGGGTCGGTTGATGAAGACGTCACCAATTGGCGAGGTCCATTCGAGTACCCCGCCACCGAGATGCCTGACTCTCCACGGTTGTTGGTGCTTCTGCGTGTGATGTCGCCGACACAGGTGGGCCTGGTTGTCGACGCTGGTGGTGCCTCCCGCGGCCCACGGCGTCGTGTGATCGAGGTCGCTGCGGTTGGCGGGCCGGCGGCAGCCGGGGAACCGGCAGGTGCGATCGCGGGCCTGCAGGAATTTGCGCATCTGCGGGGTCGCGATGCGGGTGTCGACGGTAAGCACGTGACCGCTGATCGGGTCGGTGAGGATGCGGTCGAAGCAGGTCACGCTGCCGGCAAGCTCGCGAGCCTCGAACGCGCTGATCGGCTCGGTGCCGTCGATGAGGGCAATGTCGCGCGGTGCGTCGGGGTCGAGCAGGGTGGTGACCGGCACGATGACGCTCACGGTCGCGTTGACGTGCGGGTTGCCCTTGGCCTCGGACTCGAGCGTGCTCTGCGGCACCGTCGTGAGGAGCGTCTCGACGAGCACGTCGGAGCGCAGTTGCGCGACGGTGCGCGGGTCTTCGATGAACTCGGCGTCCTCGGTCGAGAGTTCTTCGCCCGCCGCTTGTGCCGCGCGGACGCGGGCACGGTGCTGTTTCGCGTCTTCTTGGTGCTCGTCGCGCAGTTGGGTCGCACGCTTGTTGATGAGGTCGTAACTGGCGTGGGCCATGCCGGTGGGCATGTCGGCGGTGAGGCGCGACATGCCGCTGCCGAAGTCTTGGATAGTGACAGTGCGCTCTTCGTACTCGCGGTGGAACGCGGCTTCGAATTCGGCGGCGTTGAGGCGGGCGGCGAGTCGTTTCGCGTAACTCTCGGTCTGCCCATGCGTGTGGGTGCGCGCGTAGTCGAGCACCTTCTCGCCGAACTCGTCGTGGCGCTCCTCGCCGACCCTGCGCTCGAACCGGAGGAGCGCGCCCGCATGTCGCATGGTGACGGCGCCCTCATCGAGCGCGGTCATCCAGATCGGAAACTGCGTGGTGAGCCGGTGCGCGTCGAGGGCGCGGTTCGTGAGGGCGATATCGCTTTCGTTGGTGCGAATGCCGAGGCTGGCGACGGTGGAGCGCAGGTGGGACTGGAGGCCGTTCTCGTCGGAGATGATGTGAGCGCCCGCTTCGGCGTCGCGGCGAGTGTGTTCTTCGGCGATGTCGTACGCCTCGGCGAGCATGCGGCACTCGCCGAGGTCGGCTTGGCGGCGCAGCGTATTGAAGTCGACGTAATTGTCGGCGACGTGTCGGGCGCGTGCGGTGAGGTCGTCGTGCTGTGGTTCTGGGGTCGTGCCGTCGGGCTGGTGCCTGTTCGCGCTGCGCGTGGGCTCGAAGTCGTCGTCATCGTCGGGCGGCGTGGCGTGGTTGGGAGCGGTCATCGGGTGTCACCTCCTCGAGCACGAGCGTCGGTGTGATCGGAGCCTGCGGAACTGTTCGTCGTTGTCTTGAAGACGCGTGAGCGGGCCAAAACGTGAGCCCTAGGTGCGATCTCTTTGCGGGGAGTTTCCTGACCGCAACGATGCGGGCGAGGACGAGTCGGCGACGGCTTGGGGACTGGCTTTACTTCACCACGACCCTCCGACATTGAGGGCGTGGGTGGAATCGCGACGGTTTGGGGACTGGTTTCAGTTCACCATGAGCCTCCGACATAGCGGCCACATGGGGGTCCGTGGCGCTCACCTGACTGGCATTCTGCGGTACCGGGTCCTCGACGCCAGCGTCGCCGACGTGACCGCTTCCGGCGCGCGTGCGGTGGATGGGACAGCTTCCGACGCCGTGCCAGGGGCGGCCAGTTTCCGGCCTGCTGCCGCCGGGTGCTATCGCCGTCGCGCTTGCCGAGCCGACACATCAACCGAGCAGCCGCATCCGCCCAGCAGCTCGACCTGGGTACGACGCCGATCGCACCGACTCACTCACGCATAGGTGTTGCGTTCAGCCCCAAACGCACGCGAAAACGAGCCTCGAATGGGGCCAAGCGCAACATCCACAACTTGAAGAGAAGATCGCGAAATTACTCGCGCGACGCGATGACGTCGAGCACCTCTTCGCCGTACTGCTCGAGCTTCGAGCGGCCGACGCCAGAGATGCCGGCGAGCGCGGTGATGGTGTCGGGGCGCTCTACCGCGAGCTCGCGCAGCGTCGCGTCGTTGAACACGACGTAGGCGGGCACCGACTGCTCGCGCGCGGTGTCGCGGCGCCACTCGCGCAGTCGCTCGAAGCGGGCGAGCTGCTCGGGCTGCAGCGAGTCGAGCTCGGGCTTGGGGCGTGACGAACGCGAGCTGCGCACGCGCTGCTCGCGCACATCCGTTCGCAACTGCACCTGTTCGCCGCCGCCGAGCACCGACGCCCCGCGCTCGGTCATGCGCAGCACGCCGTAGTCGCCGTGTGCCTGAATCACGTTCATCGCGAGCAGCTGCCGAACGACCGATCGCCACTCCGACTCGTCGAGCTCGGTGCCGATACCGTAGGTCGACAGCTCGTTGTGCCGGTTCTGCGCGATGCGGTCGGTGTCACGGCCGAGCAGGATGTCGATGAGCTGGCCGGCGCCGAACGCGCGCCGCTGCGAGCGGTCGATGCGCACGATCGTCGAGAGCAGCTTCTGCGCGGCGACGGTGCCGTCCCACGTCGCAGGCGGGTTGATGCAGTTGTCGCAGTTGCCGCACGGCTCGGAGCGCTCGCCGAAGTAGTCGAGCAGCATCTGGCGCCGGCAGCCGGCGGTCTCGCTCAGCGCGAGCATCGCATCGAGGTGGAGCGACTGCTGCCGCTTATAGAAGTCGTCGCCTTCGCCCTGGTCGATCATGCGGCGCTGCTGCACGACGTCCTGCAAGCCATAGGCGAGCCATGCGGTTGACGGCAGCCCGTCGCGCCCCGCACGCCCCGTCTCTTGGTAGTACCCCTCGACCGACTTCGGCAGGTCGAGGTGCCCGACGAAGCGCACATCGGGCTTGTCGATGCCCATGCCGAACGCGATCGTCGCGCACATCACGAGCCCCTCCTCGCGCAGGAACCGCGCCTGGTTCGTCGCGCGCGTCGCCGCAGGCATGCCCGCGTGGTAGGCGAGTGCCGGGATGCCGCGGTCGCTCAGGTACTCGGCCGTCTGCTCGACCGACTTACGCGACAGGCAGTAAACGATGCCGGCGTCGCCCGGGTGCTCGGCCTTGATGAACTTGTGCAGCGAATCGCGGGCGCGGTCTTTCGGCACGATGCGGTACTGAATGTTCGGGCGGTCAAAGCTCGAGACGAACTTCGCGGCGCCGTCGAGGCCGAGCCGCTCGATGATCTCGTCGCGCGTCGCGAGCGTCGCGGTCGCCGTGAGGGCCACCCGTGGGACGTCGGGCCACTGCTCGTGCAGCACGCTGAGCTGCAGGTAGTCGGGGCGGAAGTCGTGGCCCCACTGGCTCACACAGTGCGCCTCGTCGATCGCAAACAGCGAGATGTTGCCGCGCTGGAGTAGCGGGATAGTCGCCTGCAACCGCTCGGGTGCGAGGTAGAGCAGGTCGAGCTCGCCGGCGATGTACTGCTGCTCGACGAGGCGACGCTCGTCGATGTCGAGGGTCGAGTTCAGGTAGGCGGCCCGCACGCCGAGCTGGCCGAGCGCATCCACCTGGTCTTGCATCAGTGCGATGAGCGGCGAGATGACGATGCCCGTGCCTTCGCGCACGAGCGCGGGCACCTGGTAACACAGCGACTTGCCACCGCCGGTGGGCATGAGCACGAGGGCATCTCTGCCCTGCACGACCGCATCGATGATCTCGGCCTGCTGCCCACGAAACTCTGGGTAACCCCATACCTGTTCGAGGACCTGCTGTGCCGTTGTCATACCTACAAGCCTAGGCACTGCCCGAAGTGGGCAGCTCAGTTCTCCACAGCCCCGATGCCGTGGTCACGTTTCCGCAGAAGGGCGCCGCGCTACCCGCGTTCGACGGGGAAGCCCTCGGCCTCCCATTGCGAAATGCCGCCATCGACGTTGGTCGCGTGCTTGCCATAGCGTTCGAGGAAGTCGACGGTGCGCGCCGAACGGCCGCCCGCGTGACACATGATGTAGGCGCCCTCATCGGGCACCTCGTCCATGCGATCCGCGAACTCGCTCAGCGGAATCACCGTCGCGAACGGGATGCGCACCTCGGCGACCTCGTCGTTCTCACGCACGTCAATGAGCGTGATGTTCTCACCCAGTTTGTGCAGTTCTGCAACGGAAATGTTCTCCATGAAGTGAGCTTAGACGCGATTTCTTGGGGGAATCTCCCCGGCGAAACATCAGCCATTCGATGGCATCGACCCACCGCCGAGTCCAACCTGCGGTTGAGATTCGTCGTCGCGTTACGCAGATTTCGTCGAGGCCCGGGGTTTTGTCGCAAGCGGCGGATAGGCTTCACACGATCTCCTCAGTGAGGGCTGCTCAACGGCGGTGCGCTGCGGGGTCGAACCCACCAGAACTCATGAGCGTGGTGACAGTTCGCCGCCGCGCGCGAAGGAGCAGCAGTGAGCGACAGCTACTCGAATCAGCCGAACGGGTACGGAGCTCCCTCGGGAGGCTACGGCCAGGGCGCGCCAGGGCAGAACCAGCAGGGCTATGGCCAGCAGCAGGGTCAGTTTGGCCAGCAGCAGGGCTACGGTCAGCAGGGCCAGCAGCCTGGCGGATACGCGGGCCAGCCCGGTCAATACGGTCAGAACCAGCAGGGTCAGTTTGGCAGCCAGCAGGGGCAGCCCGACTACGGCCAGCAGCAGCCTGGCGGATACGCGGGCCAGCCCGCTCAGCAGGGCCAGTTCAACCAGCAGGGGCAGTTCGCCCCGCCCCCGCCCCCGCCGCAGCCTCGCCCGCGCCCGCAGTTGCTCAAGAGCTCGAAGCTCGACTGGGTGCGCGACATCGGCGGCGCCGCGCTGCCCCTCATCGCGCTCGTCATGGTGTGGCACGTCGCGCAGACCCGCAGCGGCATCGCGCTCACCGCGACCGAGATCGCGCCGGTCCTCACCTCGATCGTCGCGGCGCTCGCGGGCATCCTGCAGATCGTGACGCGCTTCGGCATCGTCGGCATGCCGCAAAACACGCTCTACCTTATTCGCGCCGCCGCACAGGTGCCGTTTATCGTGACGTTCGTCGTGTACTTCGTCTTTGATGTGGTCAACGCGATCACGACCTCGAGCAAGTTCGACGGCAGCCTCGACGTCGCATTCATCGGCCTCGGTGCCGGTGCGGCCGTTGCTCTCGCGGGTGCCGCGCTCAACGTGCAGAGCCGGGACTACGAGGCCGGCCCGAACCGTGACCAGGTCAACCCGATCGCGGTCACCGCGACGAAGGTCCTCAGCTGGCTGCTCGTCGGCATCGTCGCCCTCGGCGCGCTCGTGTTGATCATCGGCTCGATCTTGTTCGCGGCAGCGCTCGCCGACGCGTTCGGCAGCTACGGCTCGGTCAACCCGGTCGGCATCATCCTCAAGGTCGTCTTCGGCGTCCTGCTTGCGCTTGCGATCGGCCTCGCCCCGGCGCTGCTCGCCAACCTCGGCTCCGAGCCGGCCCGCATCGCGACCATCGCGATTGGTGCCGCGGCGCTGCTTGCCTGGATCCTCGACGGCACCTTCGGCCTCGCCTTCTCGATCACCGGCATCGAGTCGGTCGTGCCGCTCGCCGCCTTCTCGGGCGGCGCAGGCTTTGTGCCCTTCGCGCTCGTGGCCGCAGCTCCGCTCGGTGCCCTCGCGCTTTCGCCCGAGGCACAGCGCTCGACCAAGCCGATCGAGCCGACCGTGCGTTGGTTCTCGGCGCTCGGCCTCTCGCTGCTCGCGATCGCGGCGGTCGCTCTGACGGCGGCGCTTGGCGCGATCGGTTCGTTTATCCCGGTCTACGACGGTGCAGAGCAGGACAGCGGTCGAGTCACGCTCACCGTGATCATCCTCGTGCTCTCGGTCGTCATCGCGGGTGCCGCTGTGTACGGCTACTTCGTGCTGCGCGGCAAGGCCACGCCTCCGCAGCAGCTCCACCAGGGCGGGTTCCCACAGCAGGGCCAGCCGCGGCAGCAGGCCGCGGGTCAGCTGCCGCGCATCTCGCAGCTCGTGCTGCTCATCATCACGGGCGGCATCGCCGGCATCGGCATCATCGCGATGATCTTCGGCCTCATCGAGCAGCGCATGTTGAACGCGATCGGCGCCAGCACGGTGCCTGCCGTCTACATCTTCGCGATCTACGTGCTGCTGCCGTTGATTCTCGCCGCGGGAGTCCTCTTCGTGCCTGCACTGAAGCAGCACTTCGTGGCCACTGGCACCGCGCTGAAGACTGGCGGCCAGGGCGGCCAGAACTTTGGCCAGCAGCCCGGCCCGCAGCAGGGCTACGGCCAGCAGGGTCAGCAGCAGGAACAACAGGGCTACGGCCAGCAGCGCCAGCAGTTCGGTCAGCAGCAGTTCGACCAGCAGCAGGGCAACCAGGGTTACGGCCAGCAGCCGCAGCAGGGCTTCGGCCAGTCGAACCAGCAGCAGTCGTTCGGTCAGCAGCAGGGTCAGTACGGCCAGCAGCAGTCCGGCGCTGAGCAGTCGGGCGGCTACGGCCAGCGCGACGCGGCCGGTGCGCAGGGCCAGTACGGCCAGCAGGATGCGCCGAACCAGCCGCAGGGCGGCTACGGCCAGCCCCCGCAGCCGGGCAGTGCATTCGGCCAGCCCGCGCAGGGCGGTTACGGCCAGCAGCAGGCCGACGCAGCGCCAGCGCAGAACGAGCAGGCTTCGTTCGGCCAGCCCGGGGCCGCGCAGCAGCAGTCGCCGTTCGGTGGCTACGGCCAGCCCGCAGCAAGCGAGCGGGCCGGCGCAACTGAGGCCGCGTCCGACTCGGCAATCGTGAACGACTCCGCGATCGCAAGCGACTCGGCCACCGCCGAGACGCAGCGCGACGAGAACGCAGCCGACTCCGGCTTCGGCGCACCCGCGTGGGCCGGCTTCGGGGCGGCGGCTGCCGGCACGGCCGCCGTTGGCGCGGCCGCCGCCTCGTCGAACGACGACGAGGCGACCGAGTCGAACGCGGACGCAGCTTCGGGCGCCACGACCGAGGCCGGGGCCTCGACCGGCTACACCGGCTACACCGGCTACGGCGCGCCTTCCACGAGCGAGTCGACCGACGACGCGGCTTCGGACGCGACGACCGAGGCCGAGACCTCGACCGGGTACGCCGCGTATTGCGCAACCGACTCGAGCGATTCCGCCGCCGAGCAGGCATCGAACGACGAACCCGCATCGGAGTCGACGACCGACGCCGCGCCCTTCGGCGGCTACGCCGGTTACGGCACCAGCGCGTCGAGCACCGACGAAGCGAACACCGACTCGGCCAACGCCGACGAGGCGAGCGCCGACAACGCAGACTCGACTGAGCCTGAAGCAGCCGTGGCCGGCACCGAGCAGTCGGGCGGTTACGGCTTCCAGTCGTCCACGCAGCAGTCGTCGTCGGCCTGGGGCTCGCTCGAGACCGGCGCAACCCCGACGCGTTCCGAAAGCCCGGTTGCGGAGTCGGCAGACGCCGACACCGCAACGGAACAGGGTGCGGAAACCGCGAGCGACGAGGCCTCGGCTGACTCGACCGGCTACGGCGCACCCGCGGCTAGCTACGGTGACGCACCCGTCGCCGACTCGACCGTGACCGAGGATGCATCGGGCGAGCCGGAAGCGCAGACCGAAAGCGGCTGGACCCCGGGCTGGAGCACCGACAGCTCGGCAACTGACGCCACGCCGGCTGAGACGAGCGGAACCGCAACCGAGACCACCGAAGCGGCGACCGATGACTCGCAGTCGTACGGCTCGACCTACGGTGAGCAGCCGAGCGCCGACTTCGGCGACGCCACGGAGTCGACCGAGTCGGTCAGCGACGAGGCCCCCGCGCAGGACTCGGGGTACAGCTACGGCTATCAGCCGAGCGTCAATTTCGGTGGTGGCGACGATCAGGCGGCAGCTGAGTCGGCGACGTCCGATGACGCCTCAGTTGAGTCGACCGAGTCGGCCGTCGCTGAGACTCCGGCGCAGGACTCGGGGTACAGCTACGGTTACCAGCCGAGCGTCAACTTCGGCGGCGACACCTCGCAGCAGACCGACGCGAGCAGCGCATCCGTGCCCGCATCGTCGGCCACCGAGGCGAACACCGAGCAGGGCTATGGCTACCTCTCGCAGCCCGAGCAGTCGGCGCCGACCGGCGTCGAGGCGCCCGAGGCGCAGGACGCGCCGCAGGAGCCCGCGCGGGCCGACCTGCCCTCGCTCGCACGCCGGGCGCTCGAGTCTGACGCCAGCGCATCCGAGCTCGAAGCGATGAAGGAGCACCGCGAGCTGTGGCCGTACCTCGCGGCGGCGCCCGCCGCGTCGCCCGAACTGCTCGACTGGCTTGGCCAGACGAACGACCCGACCGTGCTCGCGTACCTGCGCAACCGCGGCCACCAGGCCTAGCACCAATGACGAAGCGGGGCGTCTCCAACAGGAGGCGCCCCGCTTCGTCGTTCAGCGACAAGCCGAGCTACGCGGATCCGGGCACGCGCAGCATCCGCGCGACCCGGCCGTGCAGCGGCGAGCGCGGCACGTCGACGCCGTCAACCGATTCGATCGGCGCGAGGATGCGACCCGACGACAGTAGCCAGGCGCCCTGCACCCGCGACAGCACCTCGCGGGGCAGTTCGTCGAAGCGCACGCTGAGGCCGTCCTCGGCGGCGGCATCCATGAGCGCGCGCAGCGTCGTCGACGGCAAGATGCCGTCCTGCTTCGGCGTTACGAGCTCACCGTGGAGGTCAACCACGAGCGCCGACGTCGGCCCCTCGAGCAGCCGACCCGAGGGCGTGACAAAGATCGCATCGTCGGCGCCGTTCGCCTTCGCCCAGCGCTTCGCCGCCATGTTGATGCCGTACGACAGGCTCTTCGCGCCCGGCAGCAGCCACGGCAGCTGGCTCGTCTCTTCGGCTTCGTGGCCACGGTCGAGCACGACGACGCGCACGCCCTCGCGCTCACGCAGCACCGCTGCAGAAACCGGCTGCATCATCGCCCAGCAAGTTGCGTCGCCGCCAAACTCGGGGCCGCGCGTCTCGACGAGGCGCACGGTCGCTTCGGGATGCGCATCCCAGTCCCATGCGTCGACGAGCGCAGCGACCGCGCGCTCGTAGCCGGCGCGGTTGGGCTCGGGCAGCGAAAGGATGTGCGCCGACGTGGCGAGGCGGTCAAGGTGGGCGGGCAGGTCGATCACGTGGCCGGCGCGGCACGAAGCGACGTCGAAGACGCCATCGCCGCGTACGACGCCGAGGTCGTCAGCGCGCAGCAATGGAGTTTCGACATCGACGAGCGAGCCATCGAGCAGCGCGACCAACTGAGGAACAGAAGCGGTCATGTCACCAGCGTAGGGCGCGCATCCGCTCTCGCCCGGCATTCGGCGGGGCAGCCTAAGCTGAAAGTCATGCGCTTCTTCTCGCCCCTCCTCGCGACCAAGCGCATCCCGTGGTTGCAAGTGGCAAAGACCTTCATTGCCATCGCGCTGTCGTGGGTTGTGTCGATGTTCGCGCTCCAGGTCGACATGCCGATCTTCGCCGCCATCGCGGCGCTGCTCATCGTCGCCCCGAACCTCAACCAGACCGCGTCGAAGGGCATCGAACGCACGCTCGGCGTGATCGCCGGGGTCATCATTGCAACCGTGTTCGGCGGCATCTTCGGCCACAACGCGATCGCTGCGATCGCGGCCATCGCCGTCGCCCTGCTCATCGGCTGGGCTGGTCGCCTCAGCCTCGGCATGCTGAACCAGATGGCGATTAGCGGCATGATCGTCATCGTCATGGGCGGCGGCAGCGTCGAGTTCGCGCTCGACCGCATTATCGAAACGATCATCGGCGCGATCATCGGCTTCCTCGTGAACATGCTCATCGTCGCGCCGGTGCACGTCGAGCCCGCGCGCCAGCGCGTCGCCGACCTCGGTGCCGAGCTCGCAGCCTCGCTCGGCCGCCTCGCTGATGCCCTCGAGGTGCCACAGAGCCCCGGCGATCTGCAGGGCCTCATTCTCGAGGCGCGGCTGCTGCGCAACATGGTCGAGGTGAGCCGCAAGGCCATCGAAGAGGCGCGGGAGTCGCTCGCACTCAACCCGCGCGGCCGCAGGAACCGCGAGCAGCTTGACGAGATGGATGCGCTGCTCGAGACGAAACTGCAGTCGATCGTCACCGAGGTGATCGGCATGACCCGCGCGTTTTACGACCACTACGACGACTCGCTGCCCGAGGAGCCGATGGCGCACGACATCGCCGAGCAGCTGCGCCGCTGCGCCCACGACGTGCGGCTCGCGGTGCACCTCGCCGAGGTCGACCCGGAGCCGCTCACCTCGGCGATTCCGGCGCTCACGGCACCGCTCGAGCTCTCGGCGCCGCGCGGCCAGCGCTGGATTCTCATCGGGTCGCTCATGGAAGACCTGCGCCGCATCCGCGAGACGCTGCTCACCGATGGGGACGACGACTAGTCGCATCATCGCACGTGGTCACCCGAGCCTCATAGGAGTGGGAGACTGAATGCTTGTGAGCGTCGCGGCCACACGGGGCGCGCGGCAGGGGAGAGAGCGGTTGAGTAGATGACGCAGGCGAGTTTCTGGAGCGGCTCGCGCGTGTTCTCGCTCGTCGCGGTCGTGCTGCTCGCGGGCAGCTTGCGCGCCGGCGTCACGGCGTTCGGCCCACTCGCGGTGCGCATAGGTGCCGACGTCGGCCTGAGCGCGACCGAGGTTGGGGCGCTCGCGGCGTTGCCGGTGCTTGCGTTCGGCCTGTTCGCGGTGCCGACCGCGCCGCTGGCCCGCCGCCTGGGCTTCGACCGGCTGGCGCTGCTCAGCCTCATCGTGCTCGCCGTCGGCCTCGGGCTGCGCCTGCTCATGCCCGAGTGGTCGCTCTGGATTGGCACCGCGCTGCTCGGCGTTGGCGTCGCGACCCTCAACGTGCTGCTCCCGGTGCTCGTCAAGCGCGACTTTGCGCCGAACGCGCCGCTCGTGCTCGGCATCACGACCTGCACCATGACCGGCACCGCGGCCCTCGGCGCCGGCCTTGCCGTGGCGATCACCGACACGACCGGCGGCCAGTGGCGGCTCGCGCTCGCAGCTTCCCTACCCGTCGTCGTCGTGGCGATCGCACTCTTCGCGGTGCGCGGCTGGCGCGACCGGCTCGGCATCGCGTCGAGCGATCACTCGCCGCACGTGAACATTTGGCGCTCGCCGATCGCGTGGTCGGTCACGGCCTACATGGCGTTGCAGTCGACCGTGTTCTACACCTTCGTGAACTGGATGCCGACGATCGAACAGAGCAGCGGCGTGAGCGAGGTGAACGCGGGCCTGCACCTCGCGATCGCGCAGGTCTCGGGCATGCCGCTCGGCTTCCTCGTTGCCTGGCTCATGAACCGCTTGCGCGACCAGCGGATCATCGCCGTCGGCTTCCTGCCGATCACCGCCATTGCCTTGCTCGGTGGGATGTTCCTGCCGCACCTCATGCCCGTGTGGACCGTCATGATCGGCCTCACGACCGGCATGATGCTGCCCGTCGCGCTCGGGCTCATCTCGGAGCGCGCCGCGACCGCGGGCGATGCCGCGCGCATGTCGGGCATGGCGCAGTCGATCGGCTACTTCTGCGCGGGCCTCGGCCCGATCGTCGGCGGCGGCCTGTTCGAGGCGACGGGTAGCTGGATGGCGACCCTCGGTCTGTTGCTCGCCTGCGTCACAGGCCTCGTGTTCGCGGGGCTCGCCGCGGGCCGCGACCGTACGCTCGGTTCGTCGGCGGCTGAGCGCTAAACCGCCCGCACCCTCGGCGAGGATGCGGGCGGCACGTCTGCGGCGATGGGCTGGCTAGATCAGGTCTTCGAAGTTGAAGAACGACTTGTTCCACGCCGAGATCTCGACTTTTGCGAACAGGCCCTGCTGCGAATAGGGGTCGGCCTGCGCGAACGACTCGGCCTCGTCGAGCGTCTCGACGTCGACGATAACGAGGCTGCCGATGGGGTCGCCAGCCTCGTTACGCTTGGCGCCTGCCGCGAGCAGGCGGGGGGTGTTCTCGCGCAGCCACGCAAGGTGCTGGGGACGTAGTTCGAGGCGCTTGTCGACGCTGTTGGGGAGGTCGTCTGAGTTGATGGCGTACGGCACCTGGGCTCCTTCGTAATGGCTTCCCTTGCAGCGTAGCGCGCGCCGATCCGGGCGGCCTTGGCCGCCTACCACTTGCGATCGCAACAGGAAAAGTTGCGGGGGGCATTTTTTCAACGTTGACTTGGAGTAGCACAAAGTGTCCTGTGAACCGGCGCCCGCCCGGCGAGGACCGTACAAAGGAGACCAAGTGAGCAAGCTCAGCTCTCTCATATCCACCGACGCCGTGCAACTCTATGTTCCCGCCGAGGACTGGCGCTCGGCCGTCATCGCGGCGGGCGAGCTGCTTGTGCAGACCGGTGCGACCGAACCCGAGTACACCGACTCGATGCTCGCGACCATCGACGAGCACGGCCCGTACATCGTCATCGCGCCTGGCTTCGCGCTCGCCCACGCGCGACCCGATGCGTCCGTGAAGCGCACTGGCCTCAGCTTCGTGCGCCTCGCGAACCCCGTCGAATTCGGTGCCGGTGCCAACGACCCGGTCACGATCGTCATGGGCTTGGCCGCCGCCGACTCGACGGCGCACCAGCAGGCGCTCGCCGCTCTCGCCGGCGTGCTCGGCGACCCGGTGCGCCGGGCCGCGCTCGACACCTCGAATACGCCCGAGGCCGTGCTCGAGGTGCTCACGAGTGAGCCGGCACAGGTGCAGGCCGCCGCGAAGCCCACACCCCGCCACGCGGCCGACGACGGCGAGGTCGACCTCACCGGCACCGTCGCGTCGAAGGGGCACATTCTTACCGTGTGCGGCAACGGCGTCGGCACGAGCATCTTCCTCAAAAACACGCTCGAGCAGGTACTCGGCAAGTGGGGCTGGGCGCCGTACTTCACGGTCGAGGCGACCGACACGATCTCGGCCAAGGGCAAGTCGAAGGAAGCCGACCTCGTGCTCACCTCCGGCGCCATCGCTGAGTCGCTCGGCGACCTCGGCGTGCCCGTCGAGATCATCGGCGACTTCACTTCGCAACAGGAGATCGACGGCGCGCTGCGCCGCCGCTACGCCGTCTAACGCGCGACCAGGCAGTCGGGCCGTGGCGCGCATCCGCTCGCGCACCGCGGCACTCGGCCAGCGCATCCTCAGCTTCTAGGTATTGGAGAGCACCATGGACGTGATCTACGCGATCGCCCAGTTCCTCGTCAACGAAATTCTTAGCGTGCCGGCGTACCTCATCGGCATCATTACCGCGGTCGGGCTCATCGCGCTGCGCAAGAGCGCCGGCGCGGTCATCGGTGGCGGCATCAAGGCCACCCTCGGCTTCATGCTCATCGGCGCCGGCGCGGGCCTCGTCACCGCCTCGCTCGAGCCGCTCGGCGTCATGATTCAGGGCGCGCTCGGCGCGCAGGGTGTTGTGCCGACGAACGAGGCCATCGCGGGCATCGCGCAGGAGGAGTACGGCGCGCAGGTGTCGTGGCTCATGATCCTCGGCTTCGTCGTCGCGCTGCTACTCGCGCGCTTCACACCGCTGCGCTACGTGTTCCTTACCGGCCACCACATGCTGTTCATGGCGACGATGATCACGATCGTCATGGCCTCGGCCGGCATGAACACCTGGGTCGTCGTGATTCTCGGCGCTGTGCTCCTGGGCATCCTCATGGTCGCCCTGCCCGCGCTTGCGCACCCGTGGATGAAGAAGGTCACCGGCGACGGCTCGGTCGCGATTGGCCACTTCGGCACCGCCGGCTACGTCGCCGCGGGTGCCGTCGGCCGCCTCGTCGACCCGAAGGGCAAGAGCCGCTCGACCGAAGACATCAAGGTGCCCGAGGGCCTGCGCTTCCTCCGCGATTCGATGGTCGCCACCGCGCTGTCGATGGTGCTCATGTACGTCATCGTCGCGGTTATCTACCTCATCCGCGTCGGCGAGACCGAGGCGTTCGAGGCCTTCGGCGGCGCGACCAACGTCGGCAACTTCCTCATGCAGTCGGTCACACAGGGCCTCGGCTTCGGCATCGCGGTCGCTGTGATCCTCTTCGGTGTGCGCACCATTCTCGGCGAACTCGTGCCCGCGTTCCAAGGCATCGCGGCGAAGGTGGTGCCGGGCGCCGTGCCCGCACTCGACGCGCCCATCGTGTTCCCGTACGCGCAGAACGCCGTGCTCATCGGTTTCCTCTCGTCGTTCGTCGCCGGCCTCTGCGGCTTGTTCGTGCTCGCCGCCTGGCTCGGCCCGGCATTCGGCCTCGCCGTGATTCTGCCTGGCCTCGTGCCGCACTTCTTCACCGGTGGTGCCGCGGGCGTCTTCGGTAACGCGACCGGCGGCCGCCGCGGTGCGATCGCGGGTGGCTTCGTCAACGGTCTGCTCATCACGTTCCTGCCCGCGTTCCTCATGCAGGTGCTCGGCAGCTTCGGCTCGGCGAACACGACCTTCGGTGACGCCGACTTCGGCTGGTTCGGTATTCTCATCGGCTACGGCGCGAACGCTGGCGCGGTGCTCGGTGCCGTGCTGCTCGCGGTGATCGGCCTCGTCATTCTCGTCGTCGCGATCATCGTGCAAAAGCGCGTCGTCGAGCGCGATTGGGATGCGGCACCGAACCGTCGCGGCGGGATGGACGGCTCGAGCGAGTCGACCGGCTCGGCCACCGCGAACGCGGGCAACTTCGCGCGCATCGCCCCGCCGAAGGGCGCGCCGCGGCCGCCCGCCTCGATCGAGGGCTAGGCGCGAGCCACCCCGACCACGAAATCCCCGGTGCGTGGGCGAACGATTCGCCTCACGCACCGGGGATTCTTTGTGGTTGGGGTGGCCACGTTGTTCTTCGCTGTCGCGCTGTGAGCGCCGGGGCGCGGGTGTGAGTGGCGCTGTGAACGACAACTGGCGCGATGCCGACGGCGCCACTTGTCGCTGACCGCGCCTGGGCTGCTCCACCTAGAGCGAGCTGTCGGCGTAGGCGAGCAGGGCGTCGCGCACGAACTCGGCGCCGTGCTCGGATGCGCGGGTGTAGTTTGCGGCGAAGCGCGGGTCGTCGGCGTACATGGTGGCGAGGCCCCGCAGGGCGTCGGCCGTGAGCGGCTGGCCCTGCCACGCGCGTCGCAGCCAGGCGACGTGCTGTGCCGCGACCTGCTGCGCCGCGGCCGACGCGGGCTCGTCGCCGGCGGTGATGCGCGCATCCCAGGCGTCGTTGAGCGTGTCGAGCTCGGCGCGGAACTCGGCCTGGCCCGCCTCGCCGAGCCCCGCCCGCCAGCTGTTGCTGCGGTCGGCAGCCTCGGTGCCCCAGCGCTCGCGCACCTCGGCGTCGTACTGCGTGTGGTCAAAGCCGTCGAACATGTCCTTCGGCATGATGTCTTCTTTCTCGTTGATTGCGGTGATGGTCGCATCGATGGCGGCGATCTGGCGGCGGATGCGCGCCCGCTCGCCCGTGAGCCGCTCGCGCAGCTCGTGCAGCGCGGCGACGTCGTCGAGCTCGCCGTCAAGGATCTCGCGAATGCTCGCGAGGTCGACGCCGAGGTCGCGCAGGCCGAGGATGCGCTGCAGCCGCACGAGCGACGGCTGCCTGTAGAACCGCAGCCCGCCGTGGCCGACACGGTCGGGCGGCAGCAGGCCGATCTGGCCGTAGTGCCGCAGCGTGCGCGAGGTGACGCCGGTCGCGGCGACCACCTCGTGAGTCGACCATTCCATGGGCCCTCCTTCGATGCGGTCACGACGCTATCGGTTGACGTTACGTCAACCGCAAGCCCGAAATCGCAACTCCTGCGAAAGGGAGGCCAGCCCGGCCCGAGCATCCAGCCGCTGCCGGGCGCGCATCCGTACCCTGGCCGTATGGCTACGAAGCGAGTGCGAGGGTACGTGTCGGGCGTTGTGCAGGGCGTCGGGTACCGCTACTCGACGGCCCACGAGGCGCAGCGGCTCGGCCTCGGCGGGTACGTGCGCAACCTGTTCGACGGTCGAGTCGAGTTCGAGGCCGAGGGCGAGGCGGATGCGGTCGACCGGCTCGTCGCGTGGGCGCACCGCGGCCCGCGCTCGGCGAGCGTCGACGGCGTCGAAACGAGCGAGCAGCCGCCGCGCGGCGACACCGAGTTCGAGATTCGGGGCTAGGCCGACGTAGAGCCGACTCTGCGCTACTGCGCGGGCTCTTCGATGCCCGGGCGGAACACCTTGCGGGCCGGCTCAACGGGGCGCGCGGCGTCGGCCTCGTCGGCGCCGTAGACGTGCGGGCGCAGCACGACGACGTCGTGGAGGTTGCGGTAGCGCTCGTCGTAGTCGAGGCCGTAACCGACGACGAACTCGTTCGGCACATCGAAGCCGATGTAGCGCACGGGCACGTCGACCTTGAGACGCGAGGGCTTACGCAGCAGCGTGCAGATCTCGACCGAGGCGGCGCCGCGCGACTGGAGGTTCTGGCGCAGCCAGCTCAAGGTGAGGCCCGAGTCGATGATGTCTTCGACGATGAGTACATCGCGACCGGTGAGGTCGGTGTCCAGGTCCTTGAGGATGCGCACGACACCCGACGACACGGTGCCGGAGCCATATGAGGAGACGGCCATCCAGTCCATCTCGAGCGCAATGCGCAGCTCGCGTGCGAGGTCGCTCACGACCATCACGGCGCCTTTGAGCACGCCGACGAGCAGGGGAGTGCGGTCGGCGTAGTCGGCCTCGATGTCACGAGCCAACTCGCCGATGCGCTCGGAGATTTCCTCGCGGCTCAGCAGGACTTCGCGGACGTCGGCCTCAATGTCGGATGCGCGCACGTGGTTCCTTTCGCGGTGGCGTTAGTGCTCGGTGTCGTCGACGCCCTGCTCGGCGAAGCCGAAGAACAGGCGGCCGGCGCTGCGTTCGACGCGGATGCCCGGCAGGTCAATGGGGCCCTGCCCGCGCCACTCGGTGGCGAGCGCGGCGACGGCCATGGTGTGCGCTCGCGAGAGCGAGACGCCGAAGCCCTGCTCGGCCACGGCGCGGCAAATGCGTTGGCGGAGTGCGGCCGGCTGCGTGACGAGGCCGCCGACGTCGAGCGTGACGCGACCATCGGCATCGGTGTCGACAATCTCTTGCGCCCATTCGAGTGCGAGGGCGTCGAGAGTCTCGGAGTCTTCGCGGAGCGTCGTCGCGGTGCGCGCGAGCGCCTCGGCGATGCCGGGGCCGAGCTCGGACTCGAGCACCGGCATGACGTTCTTGCGAATGCGCACGCGCTTGAAGCGCTCGTCGTCGTTCATCGGGTCGTGCCACGGCTCGAGGCCCTGGTCGCCGCACGCCTGGCTGGTCTCTTCGCGGCGGATGCCGAGCAGCGGGCGCACGAGCGGGCCGTTGACGACGGCCATGCCGTGCAGCGACTTGCCGCCCGAGCCGCGCGCGAGGCCGAGCAGCACGGTCTCAGCCTGGTCGTCGAGCGTGTGTCCGAGCACGACGTAGGATGCGCCGAGCTGTTCGCGCACGCGGTCGATCGCGCCGTAGCGGGCCGCGCGAGCGGATGCTTCGGGGCCGGCGCCGTCGTCGACGACGTCGATGCGCTCGATCACGACGGGGTCGAGGCCGAGGCCGCGCGCCTGCTCGGCCGCGCGCTCGGCCTGCTCGCCCGAGCCCGGCTGAAGTTGGTGGTCGACGATGACCGCGCCCACGCGCATCCCGGCCCTCGGGCCCTCGAATGCAAGGCCCGCGGCGAGCGCGAGCGAGTCGGGGCCGCCAGACAGCGCAGCCAGCACGAGATCGCCCTCGGCAGCGACGCCGCGCAGCGAGTTACGCACAGCGCGCCGAATATCGGCTACCGGCGGGGTGAGGCGGGGTCGATCAGTCACACCCCAATCGTACTCGGGCGAGGCCGCTGATTGCACGGAAGTGCTGATCGCGCTCAGCAACCGGCCCACTCCGTCGCCGTCGGGTGGTCACAGGATGTTCGGGCTCGCGCCGCGCGCGGGCGGTAATCTGGTGCCGTCAACGCCCCCGGGCGACCCTTCACACCAGGAGCAGAATTGAGCACCTACGACGTCGTCATCGAGATTCCTCGTGGCAGCCACAACAAGTACGAGGTCGACCACGAGACCGGCCGCGTCTACCTCGACCGCGTGCTGTTCACCCCGTTCGTCTACCCGGTCGACTACGGCTACTTCGAGCACACGCTCGCCGACGACGGCGACCCGCTCGACGCGCTCGTGCTGCTCGAGTACCCCGTCTACCCGGGCATCGGCCTGAAGGTGCGCCCCGTGGGCGTGCTGCACATGTCCGACGAGGCGGGCGGGGACGACAAGATCCTCTGCGTGCCGGCGAAGGACCCGCGCTTCGCGCACATCCAGGAGCTCGAGGATGCGCCGCAGAACACCCGCGACCAGCTCAAGCACTTCTTCGAGCACTACAAGGACCTCGAGCCCAACAAGTGGGTCAAGGTCGACTCGTGGGGCTCGGCGGCCGACGCCGAGGCGATCATCGAGCGCTCGCTCGCGGCCTACAAGCCGGCCGAGTAGGTAGCTGAGCCAGCTGAACGACGAGGGGCGGGGCGC
>NZ_JASCYH010000110.1:0-286 GCF_030011715.1 Gulosibacter sediminis
GTGCCTACTACCCCGACCGCGAGGGCACCCCGACGACGGCGAACGACTGCACCGTCCGCGGCGCCTACGACACCGAAAACTTCGAGCGCCAGCAGGTGAAGATCGTGAACGCGATCAACGCGCTCGACGCATCCGTCATCGCCCTCGAGGAGATCGAGGACTCGAGCGACTTCGGTCAGGACCGCGACGCGGCCCTCGCCAACCTCTTCGGCGAGCTCAACGCCGCCGCCGGCAGCGACAAGTGGTCGTATGTGGCCTCGCCCGACACGGTGCCCGCGAACGGTGA
>NZ_JASCYH010000111.1:0-284 GCF_030011715.1 Gulosibacter sediminis
GGTCTTGAATGCGGATGCCCACGCGGGTCATCTTGTCGGCGTAGGTCGGACCGATGCCGGGGCCGGTCGTCCCGATGCGGCGCTTGCCGAGGAATCGCTCGGTCACTTGGTCGAGCGCGCGGTTGTACTCGGGGATCACGTGGGCGTTGCCCGAAACGCGCAGCTTCGAGGTGGCGACGCCACGCTCGTCGAGGTGCTCGATCTCCTCGAATAGCACGCCGAGGTCGACGACGACGCCGTTGCCGATCACCGGCGTGACGCCCGGCGTGAGGATGCCCGAGGGC
>NZ_JASCYH010000112.1:0-284 GCF_030011715.1 Gulosibacter sediminis
GGATCGCGGTGTTCGCGGTGTGCCAGGACACCACGAGGCCTGCTGCGGCTCGGGTGACGGTGAGGTGGTCGACCACGATCGCGGTGAGTGCCCACGCGATCCCGCCGCGGGAGATCTTCGCCCGGGGCGCCGCAGCCTTCGTCGTGTCCTGCCGCCACGTTCGGCGGCAGTGTCCGCACCGGTAGCGGCGCACGCGGACCAGCAGCGTCGTCGGCCGATGCCCGAACGGCTCGTGCGCGCGCGGCCGGGTCACCGTGTCACGCGGCACACCCTCAGCGCCGCAC
>NZ_JASCYH010000113.1:0-281 GCF_030011715.1 Gulosibacter sediminis
GCGGTGCACGACGACCTCTGCACTGTGACCGACGAGAACGGGCGGGTCCGGCATGAGTTCACCGCCGATGGGCCGAACCAGCTTTGGCTCACCGACATCACCGAACACAAGACCGCCGAGGGCAAGCTCTACCTCTGCGCGATCAAAGACGTGTTCGGGAACAAGATCGTCGGCTACTCGATCGACTCGAGAATGAAGTCAAGTCTTGCTGTCCGAGCGCTCGAGAACGCAGTCGCGATGCGTGGTGCTGTCGCCGGCTGCGTGGTCCACTCCGACCGCGG
>NZ_JASCYH010000114.1:0-281 GCF_030011715.1 Gulosibacter sediminis
GCCACGCGCGCACCGGCTCAAGGTCGTCAACCGACCGCACCGTGACACCGACGGCCCCGAAGCCGCGCGCGATCGCCGCGATGTCGACGCGCGGAAAGGTGACCGTGCCGAAGTCGGGCGGCACCGCATCCCCGCCGAAGTGGTGCACCTCGGCGCCGTACGCGTCGGCGTTGTAGGCGATGACGACGAGGGGCAGCCCGAGCCGCACCGCGGTCTCGAGCTCGGCGATCGACATGAGCAGCCCGCCGTCGCCGACGCCGAGCACCGGCAGCCGCTCGGGC
>NZ_JASCYH010000115.1:0-281 GCF_030011715.1 Gulosibacter sediminis
CTGGGTGCCGGCGAGATCATCGATCAGCAGGTAAACGACTTTGCGTGCCACGGATGCGCTCCTTGTTTTGGCGATCTATATCGCTATAAGTGTGAAGGCCGACGGGAGTATTCCGCAAATCGAATTCATCCAACCGGGAGATTCACAGCAACGTGCGCCGCGAAGCTCCCGGACGATATCGAATTTGTGCCGGACTTGGCGTGAGCGCTAGGCCCGGGCCAATGCCTGTGCCGGCGCGATGCGCGAGGCGATCCACGAAGGTCGAGCCCCCGCCATCACAC
>NZ_JASCYH010000116.1:0-272 GCF_030011715.1 Gulosibacter sediminis
CGCGAGATGGCCGCGGCCGGCGCCCCTGTCAGGGTGCCGGTCGCGGTGGCGTGCCGGGTGCTCGGATTCTCCGAGCAGGCGTACTACCAGTGGCTGCGTAACCCGGTCTCTGCTCGCGAGACGGAAGAGCAGCACCTCATCGGTGTGCTACGCCGGCTGCACGCGGAAGACCCCGAGGGCGGGTATCGGGTGCTCGCCGACGACCTCGCCGACCTCGGCTACCAGCTTTCCGAACGCCGCGTGTGGCGGCTGTGCCGGGTCGCGGGGATCCG
>NZ_JASCYH010000117.1:0-272 GCF_030011715.1 Gulosibacter sediminis
CGGATCCCCGCGACCCGGCACAGCCGCCACACGCGGCGTTCGGAAAGCTGGTAGCCGAGGTCGGCGAGGTCGTCGGCGAGCACCCGATACCCGCCCTCGGGGTCTTCCGCGTGCAGCCGGCGTAGCATACCGATGAGGTGCTGCCCTTCCGTCTCGCGAGCAGAGACCGGGTTACGCAGCCACTGGTAGTACGCCTGCTCGGAGAATCCGAGCACCCGGCACGCCACCGCGACCGGCACCCTGACAGGGGCGCCGGCCGCGGCCATCTCGCG
>NZ_JASCYH010000118.1:0-255 GCF_030011715.1 Gulosibacter sediminis
GAGCGTGTTTTTCGCGAAGGAGCTCGACCGGCCCTGACCGAGATGATCCGCTTCATCGACGAGTATCGAGAGCGGTTCGGGGTCGAGCTCATCTGCCGGACGCTGCGCCCGGCAGTGCAGGGATTCACCACGTCCCGCGGGTATCGCGCCGCGAAGACCCGCGTAGCCTCCGCCCGGCAGCTGCGCGACGAGCTGCTGGTGCCCGAGGTCGCCAGGCTGCATGCGGAGAACTACGGCGTCTACGGGCGGCGGAAG
>NZ_JASCYH010000119.1:0-255 GCF_030011715.1 Gulosibacter sediminis
AGACGGGCCCGGCACGGCTGCTGGACATGGTCGAGGGCCGCTCGAAGCAGGTGTTCAAGCAGTGGCTCGCCGCCCGACCCAAGGACTGGTCGAAGGCGATCGAGGTGGTCGCGATGGACGGGTTCAGCGGCTTCAAGACCGCCGCGGCCGAGGAACTCCCCGACGCCGTCCCCGTCATGGACCCGTTCCACGTCGTCCGCCTCGCCGGCGACGCCCTGGACCGGACCCGGCAGCGCGTCCAGCAGGACACCCTCG
>NZ_JASCYH010000011.1:0-67884 GCF_030011715.1 Gulosibacter sediminis
AGTTCTGGCACCGCCAGAACTACAAAAACTGACCACTCAACTGCCCTCTTGGGCGGCTTGAGAGTCGCTGGTGTTGCGGATCGAGTGGATGAGGGTCGCGATGAACGCGAACAGGATGCCCGCCACCGGCCAGAGAATCCACGAGATGTGCCAGGCGTTCCAGCCGAAGCTCCAGATGAGGAAAGCCGCGACCATGAGCAGCCAGTAGGGCCCGGCGACGCGCGAGATCATCGAGTTCGACTTCTCCTGCTCCTCAGACACGAGCGAGAAGTCACCCTGCCCAAGCAGTCGGTCGAGCGCGCTTCGGCGCATCGACGCCTGCAGAATCAGGCCAACGCCGAGCGCCACGCCCACGAAAACCCAAACCGCGCGATCCCCGACTCGTTGACGCTCAGCAAGACGTTCACGCTGAGGCCGGCCATAATGACGGCGAGCCCGCCCGCGATGAACCACGCCATGCGGCCCCGGTTGCGGATCAGCGCCTCGCCCTCCTCGCGGCTGACGTAGACGACACTGTCGGCCTCTGCCGAGCCTTCGAGGTGGGCGCGAATGCCGAGGTCATCGGCGAGCTCATCGAGGTTGCCAAACTGCGTGATGACGCGGCCGACGGCCTCGTTCTCGCTGACCCCCTCGGCGAGGAGTTCTTGGTAGCGGTCGAGGCTCATCTGCTCGAGTTCGCCGCGCGCACGCAGCACATCCGGAGTCCGCGGCAGTCCGCGAAACATGTGCTCGAGGTAGGTGATGATGGCGTCCATGGCTATGCCCCCTGTTGCTGGCTGGATGCGGTTGATTCGGGAATGTCACGAATAAAGCGGCGGATGAGGTCGACGGTGCGGTACCACTCCTCGACCTTGTCGCGGTAGCTCGCGCGCCCCGCGTCGGTGAGTCGGTAGTAGGTGCGGGCGCGCCCGTGGGTTTCGGAACCTTTGAACGAGGCGATTGCCCCGGACTTTTCCAGGCGACGCAGCGCGGAGTAGAGCGTGGTTTCTTTGAGCTCGTACTCGCCCTGCGCCAGTTGCCCGATGCGCTTCGAGATTGCGTAGCCGTACGACGGCTCGTCGAGCAGCGACTCGAGCACAAGCACGTCGACGTAACCGCGAATGACTTCTGCGCTGATCATCTCTTGCTCCTATGTCTGACGTGGTAGTTACTTTGTCACGCGTACTACGTCACGTCAAGTACTTCCATGGCAAAAGAAAAACGCGGCACGGAGTCCGCTCCGTGCCGCGTCTCTCAGGGTCCCGGTCGCCCTACGCCTCGCCGCGCTCCTGCTTGCGCCGCAGCTCATCCTGCATCTCGCCGTACGTCTTCGGTGGCCCGGCGGGCGCCGCTGGCTTCGGCGCATCCTCACCGGCCGACTCGGGCTCACTCGCCTCCGGCGACGGGCCAGGCTGGCCCGGGTGACCGACTTGAGCGGATGCGCCGGGCCGCGTCGCCTGACCAGGCCACTGCTGCTGGGCGCCAGGCCACGCCTGCCCCTGGCCCTGCTGCGCCGCCACCCGTTGCCCCTCCGCGTAGCCGCCGCGGAGGATGCTCGTGGCGTCGTTCGCGAGCTCGTTCGGCACGATGATGTCGAAGCGTCCCGCCGTGAGCTGCATCATCGAGGTGAATTCGCGCTTGTTCGGCGTCATCGCGTAGACGATGAGCGACCAGATCACGCCAAACGCGATGGACAGCAGGAAGATGCCGACGAGCACGATCAAGTTCGTGATCGGATTGACGATCATCCACATGAGCGACATAAACAGGCCGATCATCACGCCGGTCATGACGCCGTTGAGCGCCGTCCGCCCGATGCTCATGCGCCCGGTCACACGCTCGACCGATCTGAGGTCGCTACCGATAATCGAGATCGACTGCGCCGAGAAGCCCTCGTTCGCGATCAACACGTCGACTGCGTGCTTCGCCGCCTCATACGTTTGGTAGGACCCAACCGTGCGGCCTTGCGGCAGGGTCGGGAATTGCGAGTTCAGAGCAGGACCGGGAGATGTCATACCGAGATTATCCCGCCAGATCAGGAGAAGATTCTGAGACACCACTAGCATTGGTTGAGTGAGTGCTTCAAAGGTTTTTGTCGCGCGCCTCGCCAACACCCCGGTATTCGATCCCGACGGTGATCGGGTGGGGCGCCTGCGAGATGTGATCGTAAATTACCGCTCCGGACACGCGCCCCACGTCAACGGCCTACTTGTCGAGGCCAGCGGCACGCGCCGACTCGTCTTCGTGCCGATGCAACTCGTCACCGCGATCGGCTCGGCGCAGCTCATCGTCGAGTGGGAAGAGGTCGACACCCGCACCTTCGAGCAGCGCGGCGAAGAGGTTCGCGTGCTCTCTGACATTCTCGACCGCACCGGCGTGCTGCGCGACAAGAAGGTGCGCGCGACTATCGAGGATGTCGCGATTGAGGAGGACGACGCAGGCGAATGGTCGATCGGCCAGCTCTATCTGCGCCTGCCCCGCACGTCGAAATTCACCTTCGGCAAGGCGCCCACCCGCTACGCCGACTGGGACGAGATCGAGCTCGACATCGAACCCGGCGACGAGCCCCAGGCCACCCAGTTCCTCACCGCGCACTCCGAGATGGAGCCGAGCGACCTCGCGGATGCGCTGCTCGAACTACCCGAGGGACGTCGCCTCGCCGTCGTCGAGGAAATGCCGGATGAGCGGCTCGCGGATGTGCTCGAGGAGATGCACGAGGACGACCAGCTCGTCATCATCGAACACTTCGACCAGGAGCGCGCCGCAGACGTGCTCGACCAGATGCAGCCGGACGACGCGGCCGACCTGATCGGCCGCCTCGACGCAGCCAAGTCGGCGGCCCTCCTCGAGCTCATGGAGCCCGAGGAAGCCGAAGACGTGCGCATGCTGCTCGAGTTCGAGCCAAACACGGCCGGTGGCCTCATGACGACCGACCCGATCATCGTTTCGGCCGACACGACGATCGCCGAGGCGCTCGTGCTCATTCGCCGCAGCGAAATCGCGCCCGCGCTCGCCACCGCGGTGTTCGTGACCGCCTCGCCATACGAACCACCCACGGGGCGATACCTCGGCCTCGTGCACTTCCAGCGGCTCCTGCGCTACCCGCCCCACGAACGCGTCGGGTCGATTCTCGACAACCGAGTCGAGCCCGCGCATACCTCAACCCGGGACATCGACGTCGTGCGTTCCCTCGCGCGGTACGACCTTGTGGCACTGCCCGTGGTCGACGATGACGACCGCCTCGTCGGCGTCATCACGGTCGACGACGTGCTCGACCACATCCTCCCCGACGACTGGCGCGCCACGGCCGCGGCCGACGACAACACGAAGAACCTCGGCCCCGTCACGGCCGCGATCTCGCTGCCCAAGCAACCGAACCCGACTCCCGTCGCCACCGAGGTGCGTCAGCGCACCGCAGGCACCGGGCGTCCGCCAGGAGGTGACCGTGGCTGAAATCGATCGCAACGATGACCTCTTGAGCGTGCCCAAGACGGCCAAGGCACCGAAGACGAACGGCTCTCGCTCGAAGTCGCGCGACCGTGCCGACCAGCGCGAACAGCCGAAGGGCGACTTCGTCGGTCGCGTCATGGAATCGGTCGCGCGCGGCATGGGCACCCCGGCGTTCCTCATCATCCTCACGGTGTTCGTCGCGGTGTGGATCGCCTGGAACTCACTTGCGCCTGAGGCCTGGCGATTCGATTCGGCGGAGCTCGGCTTCATCGCCCTCACGCTGGCGCTCTCGCTCCAAGCGTCCTACGCCGCACCGATGCTGCTGCTCGCACAGAACCGGCAGGACGACCGCGACCGCGTGCAGATCGAGCAGGATCGCCAGCGCGCCGAACGCAACACGGCCGACCTCGAGTACCTCACGCGCGAGGTTGTGGCGCTGCGGATGCTCGTGAATGAGCTCGCCTCGAAGGACTTCATCCGTGCCGAGATTCGTGCGCTGCTCGAAGACATCGAGGAACTCGGCGACGACGAGCTGCCCGTGTCAGGGCCGGAAGGCACCACGAAGCATGACTGAGTCGCGCGAAGCGAGGATCCTCGCCGAGCTCGCGACCGTCATCGACCCTGAGCTGCGGCGACCCCTTACCGAGCTCGACATGATCGGCGCCGTCACCGCCGTGTCCGGCGCACCTGCCCACATAGACCTCCGCCTCACGATCGTCGGCTGCCCCGCCGCATCCCAAATCGAGCGCGACGTGCGGGCCGCCATCGAGCGCGCGATCGGCACCGACCCGTACGACCTCAGCGTCGGCGTCATGACCCGCGAGCAGCGGGATGCGCTGACGGCGCGACTGCGCGGCTCGCGGCCGAAGACGCATCCGTTCGGCAAGGACTCGCTCACGCGGGTGATCGCAGTCTCAAGCGGCAAGGGTGGCGTCGGCAAATCCACCGTCACTGCGAACCTCGGCGCCGCGATGGCAGCTGACGGACTCGCCGTCGGCATCGTCGACGCCGATGTCTACGGCTTCTCGATTCCGGGCCTGCTCGGCATGGCGTCCGGCACGCAGCCCACGCAGGTCGGCGAGCTGATGCTGCCGCCCGTCGCGCACGGCGTGAAGGCGGTGTCGATCGGGATGTTCCTCCCCGACCCCGACGAGATCGTCGCCTGGCGCGGGCCGATGCTCCACCGCACGCTCGAGCAATTTCTGCGCGACGTCTTCTTCGGCGAGCTTGATGTGCTCTTGCTCGACCTGCCACCGGGCACCGGCGATGTCGCAATCTCGCTCTCACAGCTGTTGCCAGGCAGCGAAGTCGTCGTGGTTACCACGCCGCAACCGGCCGCCGCCGACGTCGCGTGGCGCTCTGGGGCGCTCGCCGCGAAGACCGGCCAGCGTGTGATTGGCGTCATCGAGACGCTCTCCCCCGCCACCCTGCCGGATGGCGAGACACTCGACCTCTTCGGCGCCGGCGGCGGGCAGGAGGTCGCGTCGCGCCTCGACGCCCCGCTGCTCACGCAGGTGCCGATCTCGACGGTGCTCCGCACAGACGGCGACGCGGGCACGCCGATCGTGCTCGCGCATCCCGACGACCCAGCGGCTGTCGCGTTGCGGGCGGCGGCGCGGGCCCTCGCGATCCGACCGCGCGGACTCGCGGGGCGCTCGCTCGGCCTACGGCCCAGCTAAGCCGCGGCTACGTCGCCTCGTTGTCGAACGGTGCCATGCCGGGCACGAGGTGTTCAGCGGACGCGGATGCGCCGAGCGACGACGCCCAACTCGGAGCCGAGTCGGCGGTTGCGGCACTCGCGGTACTCGCGGTGCCGACGGCGACCGCCGTCGCGGCGCCCGCCGTCGCGCCAGAACTCGCCGTTGGCCCAGCGTCGTTCCAGGCATCGCGCACGATGCGACGAGGATCGTACTGGCGTGGGTCGAGCTTGCGCCAGTCTTCCTCGGTGAAGTCCGTGCCCATTTCGTCAGACACGCGCTGCTTCGTGTCGTCCACCCAGTGGCGCGCCCGCTTCACGAGCTTCGCGGCGCCCTCGGCGAGGCCGGGCAATCGATCTGGGCCGAAAATGAACATGGCGATGACCGCGATCACGAGAAGTTTCTCGAAAGTCAATCCGCCCATACCCTTCAGGGTAGCCTGGTGCAATGGCCGAATTCGAACTGGCAAGGCGCTATCTCGACGAACAATCAGTCGAGTCCAAGGCGCAGCTCGCGGCCCGTCGCTATGCGCAGGCGGAGGGGCTCCCCGCACTCAGCCCAACTCTCGGCAGCCATCTCGCCTTTCTCGCGGCGGCAACGAGTGCGACGCAGATCATGCAGATCGGCACGACTTCGGGGCAGGCGAGTTGCGCGTTTCACCGCGGCGCCCCCGAGGCCACCGTCACATCGATCGACGACGATGCCGAACGGCTCGATCAGGAGCGGCGCTCACTGCTCCAGGCGGGGCACGCTCCGGCCTGGATCCGCAATATCAGCGGCGACCCGCGCGTAGTACTTCCCCGCATGAGCGAGTCGAGCTATGACCTCGTGCTCATCGCGAACGATCTCGAGCACATCGCCGCACACCTGCAGCACGCGCTGCGCGTGATCCGCTCGGGCGGCAGCATCCTTGCCCTCAACGCCCTCAACTCGGGCCGCGTCGCCGACCCGGCGCGCCGTGACCCCGTCACGAACTCCCTGCGCGCCCTGATTCGCGAGTTCGGGCGCCACCCCGACCTCATTTGCTCGGTGCTACCCCTCGACGGTGGGGTGCTGCAGCTCACGACCCCCGCCCGGCGCTAGCCGAACCGCGAACGAGGGGCGCGCATCCGCTTGGATGCGCGCCCCTCGTTCTCGTCAGTAACCTAGCTCTCGACGGCGCCACTCAGTGCCGAGGCGAGCTCCTTCGCCTCGTCGTCGTTGACAGACACGACCAAACGGCCGCCACCCTCCAGCGGTACCCGTACGATGATGAGTCGGCCCTCGCGGACCGCTTCCATTGGTCCGTCGCCAGTGCGCGGCTTCATTGCAGCCATGAGTCTTCTGCCTTCCGTAGTTGTAGGGACGACTCCTATTATCCCACTTCCCTGCAATGGCGCCGATGAATGGCCTTCACTTGCGTCATAAACCATGCGTGGGAATGATTTTCGGACCGGTCGGGTTGCATCAAGAAGCAGGCGATAGTCTCGAGGAAGTTGATCCGGCACACCCGTTGATTAACTCTGTCTCGCGACATCGTGTTTCGCGTCCCTACGAAAGGAAATGCCTTCTAATGGCTGAGTTCACGCTTCCCGACCTTCCTTACGACTACAGCGCTCTCGAGCCCCACATTTCGGGCAAGATCATGGAGCTGCACCACGACAAGCACCACGCGACCTACGTGAAGGGCGCGAACACCGCTCTCGAGCAGCTCGCTGACGCCCGCGACAAGGGTGACTTCGCGAACATCAACAAGCTCGAGAAGGACCTCGCGTTCAACGCCGGCGGCGTGAACAACCACTCGATCTTCTGGACCAACCTCACCCCCGACTACGAGGAGCCGGCTGGCTCGGCCAAGGAGCTGCTCGACACCGAGTTCGGTGGCCTCGAGAAGTTCCAGGCGCAGTTCACCGCGGCTGCCCTCGGCATCCAGGGCTCGGGCTGGGCTGTGCTCGGCCGCGACAACGTAACCGGCAACGTCTCGACGTTCCAGCTCTTCGACCAGCAGGGCAACGTGCCGTTCGGCGTCACCCCGCTGCTCATGCTCGACATGTGGGAGCACGCCTTCTACCTTGACTACCTCAACGTCAAGCCCGACTACGTCAAGGCGTTCTGGAACATCGTCAACTGGAAGAACGTCGCCGAGCGCATCGACGCCGCGAAGTAATTCCGCTGATACATGAGGGCGGGTGGCAATTGTCACCCGCCCTCATCCGTTTTCCGCCTCGCTAGCCCTTCAGGCCAGGGAAGTCAGATTCCCGATACTCGTTCGGGATGCGCTCGTTGCGGCGCGCAAACTGCTGCTCGCGGTCGCGCAATTCGACGCGGCGGATCTTGCCACTTGCGGTCTTCGGCAGCTCATAGAACTCGATGCGGCGGGCGCGAAGGAACGGCGGCAGCGACTCGCGCGCGTGCTTGAGAATCGCGAAGGCGACGTCGGCGCTCGGCTCGCGGCCCGGGGCGAGCTGGATGTACGCCTTCGTGATGTTGAGGCGGGTGTCGTCGGGCGCGCCGACCACCGCAGCCTCGGCCACGAACTCGTGCTCGATCAGCGCCGACTCGACCTCGAACGGGGAGACCTTGTAGTCGCTCGACTTGAAGATGTCGTCGGTGCGGCCCACGAACGTGAGCCGGCCGGCATCGTCGCGCTGCGCGACGTCGCCAGTGTGGAACACACCGCCGCGGCGCCGATCCTCGGTCGCCTTGTCGTTACCGAAATAGCCCGACATGATCGAGATCGGCCCGCCGTCGGTCAAGTCGATGCACACCTCGCCCTCGACGCGCATCCGGTCGTCGGGGATGCGCTCGTCGGTGTGCTGGTCGACGAGCACGGCGCGGATGCCCGGCAGCGCCTTGCCCATCGAGCCCGGTGCCACCACCGAGCCGGGCGGGTTGCCGATCGCCGCGGTCATCTCGGTCTGGCCGTAGCCGTCGCGGATCTCGAGACCCCACCATTCGCGGATGCGCGCGATCACCTCGGGATTCAGCGGCTCGCCCGCCGAGATGACCTCGCGCAGCCCCGAGGGCCGCTGCGTCTGGCCGTGCTTGATGAGCATGCGCCAAACGGTCGGCGGCGCGCAGAAGGTGTTCACGCCCGCGCGCTCGAGATGCTGCAGCAGCTGGTCGGGGTCAAACTTCGCGTAATTGTCGACGTAGATCGCGGCCTCGGCGATCCACGGCCCGAAGAACGCGCTCCACGCATGCTTCGCCCAGCCCGGCGACGAGATGACCATGTGCGTGTCGCCCGGCTGCACGCCGATCCAATACATTGTGCTGAGGTGGCCGATCGGGTACGAGCGGTGCGAGTGAATCACGATCTTCGGCTTCGAAGTCGTGCCCGACGTAAAGTAGGCGAGCGCCGGAGCGTCGCCGCCCGCGCCCCGCTCGATCGGCGCATCCGAAACGCCCTCGGAGGCCGAATAGTCGTGCCGCTCTCGGTTCAGGTCAACGTCGTTGCTGATGCCGATCGCGACACGCTCGGGCCCCCGCGCCTTGGGCACCGCGATGACCTTGATGTCGCCCTCGAACCAGTCAAACTTCTCGGCGTCGGCTTCGTCGGTGATGACCCACTTCGCCTCGCCGCGCTGCACACGGTCCTCAAGGTCACCCGAGGCGAGCACGACCGCGGTCGGCATGACGACGGCACCGAGCTTCAGCACGGCGAGCATTGATTCCCACAGCTCGACCCGGTTCGCCAGCATGAGCATGACGGCTTCGCCCGGGCGCACCCCGAGCTCGAGCAGCCAGCGCGCGACCTGATTTGAGCGCCGCCGCAGCGTGTCGAACGAGTATTTCGCCTCAGATTCGTCATCTTCGACGATCCAAAGCGCGGTGTCGTGGTTATTGTCGGCGATGACATCGAACCAGTCGTGTGCCCAGTTGAAGGCGTCACTCACCTCGGGCCAGGCGAACTCCGCCTGCGCGGCGGCCGCGTCGGTGCGGTGGCGCAAGAGGAGGTCGCGGGCGGCCCGAAAGCGCTCGGTATCGGTGGATGCGGGAGTTGCGGTGGGGTCCATTTCGCCAGTTTACGGCGGGGTCCAGTCGCGTCCGATGACAAACCACATCCAGTGCAGCCAGAGTACCTGCGAGAGGAACGCGACCAGCGAAACGAGTACCCGATAGAGCGGAGATCGCGGTAGGGCAAGCGGCGCGGCGGCCGGGAACAGCAGGAATAGGAGCCGAAACGTCGACGACTGTGGAAAGAACACGGCGAAGATGTAGCTGAAGTAGGCGATGCCCCACAGCCGAATCTCAATGCCGAAGCGGCTCAGTGTGCGTGAGCCAAACCAGATGATCATGACCGCGACGATGGCGAGGACGAGCAGCGCGCCAACCACCGGCCCGAACCAGAAGTCGGCGCCAAAGAACCAGGCAGTGAACGGGGGCGTGTGTACCCCGCCGGTGTAGTGCCGGCGCCACGCAAATTCGGTCTCAAGATACGCGTCGAAGCGCCCCGTTGCGACAGCGGCGACGATGAGCCACGCAAGCCCCATAATGCCCGAGAAGATCGCCGCCAACCACGCGCGCTGTTGTTCCCGGCGGTCGAAGCGCTCCACCCGCGCTCGGTAGCGGTTCCAGTAGCGGTAGAGGATATAGAGGAATAACGTGAACGCCCACGCGAGTCCCGTGGGGCGGGTGAACGAGGCGATCGCGACGAGCGGCAGCATCAGCAGCCAGCGCCGCTCGACCAGCAGGTTGAGCAGCGTCACGAGCATCCAGAGGTGGAGGCTCTCAGCGTAGGCCACCTGGAACAGCGGCGAGACGGGCCCGATGCAGAGCAGCGTCACCGCGAAGATCGCGACGTTCTGGCTCACGAATCGGCGCAGCAACTTGAAGAAGCCGAGGGCGACGCCCAGGCCCGCAACGGCTGACACGAGCACTGCGCAGACCTCGAACGGCAGCGTCGTCATGATCGAGATACCGCGCACGAGGAACGGATAGACCGGCATGAACGCCCACGCGTTCTCGGTGACGAGCCCCTGCTCGTTCACTGGCAGCTCGGTCGGATACCCGGAGAAGGCGATGTAGGAGTACCACTCGCCGTCCCAGATATTCGCGAAGGTGAAGTAACTAGGGTTTGACGGTGTCTGCCAGGTCTCCTCCTGGTTGCTTGCGTAGATGAGCATCACGAGAGTCGTCACCACGCGCGAGGCGACGTAGATGAGCACGACCTTGAGCCATGCGGGCACGCCGCGCCACCAGTTGAGGATGGGGCCGGTAGCGGGGATTCTCGTGATCTCGAAGTCGCGGCGATCGACCGCCGGCGACACGTAGCGCGCGGGTAAGGTCGGCAGTGCAGCACGGATGCTCAAGCAACGACCTCCGCATTCGCGCCGGTGAGCCACGAGCGCAGGCCGGCCTCGACCGCGCGAATTTCGTCGACGAGCACGCGCTCGTCGTCGGCGTGGGCCTTCTGCGGGTCGCCCGGCCCATAATTCACGGCGGGTACCCCGAGCGCGCTGAAGCGGGCGACGTCGGTCCACCCCTGCTTGGCCACGGGCTCACCGCCGACGCTCGCGAGGAACGAGAGCGCGAGGGGCGCATCCAGGCCTGGGCGCGCGGCCGGCGAGCGGTCGAGGCACTCGAGTTCGAAACCGTCGAACACCTCAGCCAGGCGTGCCTCGGCCTCATCGAGCGACTTGTCGGGTGCGAAGCGGTAATTGACGTGCACACGGCACTCGTCGGGAATGACGTTGCCGGCAATGCCTCCGGTGATGCTGACGGCGTTGAGCCCCTCGCGGAACGTGAGGCCCTCGACGGGCACGTCGTCTGGCTCGTACTCGGCAAGGCGGCGAAGCACCTCGGACGCGTCGTGGATCGCGTTGTGCCCCACCCACCAGCGCGCTGAGTGGGCGCGACGGCCGCGAGTCACGACCTCGGCACGAATTGAGCCATTGCAGCCGCCCTCGACGCGCGCGCTCGTGGGCTCGCCGAGAATCGCGAAGTCGGCCTCGAACAGCTCGGGGTGGGTCGCCGCGAGCTTGCCGAGGCCGTTCGCGTCGGAGGCGACCTCTTCGTTGTCGTACCAGAGCCAGGTGATGTCAGCGATCGGCTCACGCAGCTCGGCCGCGAGTTTAAGCTGCACCGCGACGCCGGCCTTCATGTCGACTGTGCCACGCCCGACGAGGTACTCCCCTGGTTTAGCGGCGGGAACAGCCGAGGCCGCTTCACCTTCGCTCAACGTCGTGAACGACGTCGGCAGATTCTTGTTGATCGGCACGGTGTCGATGTGCCCCGCGATCGCGACGCGCTGCGCCCGTCCGAGCTCGGTGCGGGCAATGACCGTGTTGCCATGGCGCAGCACCCGGAGGTGCGACAGCCGGCGCAACGCCTCTTCGAGCGTGTCGGCGAGCGTCGCCTCGCGACCCGATTCCGAAGGGATATCGCAGATCGTCTGCGTGAGATCCACGACATCTGCGGTCAGGTCAAGGGATCCATCCGTCGTCAGTGCGGGCATGCGCACCAGTCTAAGGCGTTGCGAGTGTGCGACCTCGGTAGGCTTAATGGCATGACCGATTCTTCGAACGCCCCCGCACGTCTTGCCTGGGCCGACGGCCTGGCAACCCTGACAGAAGCCGGGCAGATGCTCGACTGTTGGTTCCCCGCCCCGCAACTCGGCAGCATCCCCTCAAGCCGCGACCGGTCGATCGCGCCCCGCGAGCTCGAGGACGCCGCACGCGTCGATGCGCGCCGCGGCGTGCGCCAGACGCCCGTCGTCGTCGAAATCGACCTCGACGCCCCCGTCGCCTCGACGCAGGACGCCTACCTGCGCCTGCACCTGCTCTCGCTGCTGCTTGTGCGGCCGAACGAACTCAACCTTGACGGCATCTTCGGCCACCTGCCGACAAATGCCTGGACGAACGTCGGCCCGACGAGTCCCGAGTTCGTGGCCTCGCGCCGCGCGCTGCTGCGCCGCGAGGGCATCCAGGTCTATGCCGTCGACAAGTTCCCCCGTCTGCTCGACTACGTGATTCCCGACGGCGTGCGCATCGGCGACGGCGGCCGCGTGCGCCTCGGCGCCCACCTCGCGCCCGGCACCGTCGTCATGCATGAGGGTTTCGTCAACTTCAACGCCGGCACGCTCGGCACCTCGATGGTTGAGGGCCGGATCTCGCAGGGCGTCGTCGTCGGTGAGGGCAGCGACATCGGCGGCGGCGCTTCGATCATGGGCACGCTTTCCGGCGGCGGCACACAGCGCGTTCGCGTTGGCGAGCGGTCGCTCCTCGGCGCGAACTCAGGCGTCGGCATTTCGATTGGTAACGACTGCATCGTCGAGGCCGGCCTCTATGTGACGGCCGGCACGAAGGTGCGCCTCGGCGACGGTTCGACAGTGAAGGCCGTCGAACTCTCGGGCACGCCCAATCTGCTGTTCCGCCGCAACTCGCTCTCGGGCGCCGTCGAGGTCGTCTCGCGCGACGGTACCGGCATCGAACTCAACGCGGCCCTGCACTAGGTCAGCGCGCCCCGACACGCAGAAACGGCGCCCACTCCTTCGGGAGTCGGGCGCCGTTGTTACGTGCGCTGCTTAGCGCGTGATGAAGTCGCGGCCCTGCGGGTACTCGCGCTCGGTCTCGCCGATGTAGAGCTGCTGCGGGCGGCCGATCTTCGACTTCGGGTCGAGGTTCTGCTCGCGCCACTGGGCAATCCACCCGGGCAGGCGACCGATCGCGAACAGCGGGGTGAACATCCGGGTAGGGAAGCCCATCGCCTTATAGATAATGCCGGTGTAGAAGTCGACGTTCGGGTATAGGCGACGGTCCTGGAAGTAGCTGTCGTTGAGGGCGACCTGCTCGAGTTCCATGGCAATCTCAAGTAGCGGATCGGCGACGCCGAGCGCCTCGAGCACCTCGTCGGCCGACTCCTTGACGAGTTTCGCGCGCGGGTCGTAGCTCTTGTACACCCGGTGGCCGAAGCCCATGAGGCGCACGCCGTCTTCCTTGTCTTTGACTCGCTGCACGAAGCGAGCGACGCCGTCGCCCGAGTCACGGATCTCGCCGAGCATCGTCAGCACGGCCTCGTTCGCACCACCGTGCAGGGGGCCGTAGAGCGCCGAAATGCCGGCCGAAATCGAGGCGTAGATGTTCGCTTCGGTCGAGCCGACGAGGCGCACAGTCGAGGTCGACGCGTTCTGCTCGTGGTCGGCGTGCAGGATGAGCAGCCGGTCGAGGGCGCGCGACAGCACCGGGTTGACCTCGTAGGGCTCGGCGTAGTTGCCGAAGTTGAGCTTGAGGAAGTTCTCGACAAAGCTGAGCGAGTTGTCGGGGTACATGAATGCCTGGCCGACCGACTTTTTGTGCGCGTAGGCCGCGATCACAGGAAGCTTCGCGAGGAGGCGGATCGTGTTGATCTCGATCGCCTCGGGGTCCTTCACTGACAGCGAGTCCTCGTAGTACGTCGCGAGGGCCGCGACGGCGCTCGACAGCACCGACATCGGGTGCGCGCTAAACGGCAGCGCGTCGAAGAGCATCTTGAGGTCTTCGTGAAGCAGCGTGTGGCGAGTGACGCGCTGCTCGAAGTCCTGATATTCGCTTTCGCTCGGCAGGTTGCCATAGATCAGCAGGTAGGCGACCTCGAGGAAGGTCGAACCCTTCGCCAGCTGTTCGATGGGATACCCGCGATAGCGCAAAATGCCCTTGTCACCGTCAATGTAGGTGATGTTCGACTGCGTCGACGCCGTGTTGACGAAGCCGTAGTCGAGGGCGGTGTACCCGGTCTGCTTCATGAAGGTCGACACATCAATCGCGTCGCGGCCTTCGGTTGCTTCAAGGATTGGGAACTCGGCGGTGCCACCGGGGTAGTTCAGGGTTGCAACGTTCTTCGGTGCATCCTGGTTCGCGTTCTGCTCGCTCACAAAACCTCCTGGATAGGTGGGGCAAGGTGGCACAAGCCGCTCGTAACGGGCAGCGCCTCGTCTAGCCTACTCGCCCGGACACCGTGTTCACGGGTTGCACAACAAGTGCCCGGAAGTGATTGACGTTCACTACAACGATGAGTGGGCAAGGCGCCGAACGGCCTCGGCGATGGCCTCGTCTGACGCCGTCAGCGTGAGGCGCACGTGCTGGCGTCCGGCGTCGCCGTAGAACTCGCCTGGGCCGATCACGATGCCGAGCTGCGCGAACCACTCGACAGTACGCCAGCAATCCTCGCCGCGGGTCGCCCAGAGGTAGAGACCGGCCTCGGAATCGTCGATGCGCAGGCCCGCCGCCTCCACCGCCGGCCGCAGTGCCTCGCGACGGTGCCGATAACGCAGGGACTGCTCGCGCGCATCCGCCTCGTCGCCGAGCGCGGCCACAAGTGCGTGCTGCACCGGTGTCGGCACCATGAGCCCGGCGTGCTTGCGACCGACGAGCAGCCGTGCAAGCATCGCCGCGTCGCCGGCGACGTAGGCGGCGCGGTAGCCGGCAAGGTTGGATCGCTTCGAGAGCGACGAGCAGGCGAGCACGCCTGTGCGATCGACGCCGACGACCGCGGGATCGAGAATCGACGGGATGCGGCGCTCGGCCCAGGCATCCCAGCCGAGCTCGGCGTAGCACTCGTCGTTGATGATGACGGCGCCGAGTTCCCGGGCGCGTGCCACGGCCTCGCGCAGCTGACCAGCATCGAGCACTCGGCCGTTCGGGTTGCCCGGCGAGTTGAGCCAGACGAGCTTCGTGTTGTCGGGCCAGTGGGCGGGATCGTCTGCGCGCACGAGTTGTGCACCGGCAAAGACCGCGCCCATCTCGTAGGTGGGATACGCGACCTCCGGCTGCACCACAGCATCCTGCTCGCCGAGGCCCAGGAAGAACGCGGCTGTCGCGACGAACTCCTTCGAGCCCACCGTGAGCAGCACCTCGTCACGGGTGAGCCCGGGCACGCCTCGATCGCGCGCGAACCACTCGGCGACGGCATCCCGTGCCGCAGCACTGCCCGCGCTCGTCGGGTAGCCGTGCGCATCCGTCGCCTCGGCGAGGGCGTCGCGGATGCGCTGAGGCGTCGGGTCGACGGGTGAGCCGACCGTGAGGTCAACGACGTCAACGCCTGCTGCTGCGGCGCGCTCAGCCGCGGTGGCGCGGTACGGCGCGAGTCGATCCCAGGGGTACTCGGGCAGCGCGCCGAGGCCCACGCTTAGGCCTCAGCCTGCGGCGGAAGGGCCTCGATCAGGGGCACGTCAAACGACTGCGGGCCGAGCTTCGCGGCGCCACCGGGCGAACCCAGTTCGTTGAAGAAGTCGACGTTCGCCTGGTAGTAGTCCGACCATTCTTCGGGAAGGTCGTCTTCGTAGTAGATAGCTTCGACGGGGCAGACCGGCTCGCACGCACCACAGTCGACGCATTCGTCGGGGTGGATGTACAGCGAGCGTTCTCCCTCGTAGATGCAGTCGACAGGACACTCATCCACGCAGGCGCGGTCCTTCACATCGACACAGGGCAGCGCGATCACGTACGTCACGACCGAATCTCCTTGAGTGTGGTTCGAATTGGGCTGTTCCCAGCCTATCCCTTGCGGGCGGCGGCCTCGCGCTTGGCGCCCCGCACATCCGGCCAAATCACCGGTGAGAACGCGGCGATCGCCGAGCCGAACGTCCAGATTTCGCCGACGCCGAATCCGGATGCACTGGCCGGCACGAGCACTGAGTGCTCGGCTCCGGACATGCTCAAGATGAAGACCGCGCCGACGACGCCAATTGCGTAGGCGAGCACCCACGCGCGTTCTTCGAGATACATGCGCAGGCCGACGGCGACGAGGAGCACTCCAAGCAACGCGACCCCGATGCCGAGCCAGAGGTCAACCCCCCACAGCTCGAGCCGTGCCCGGTGGCCGACGGTGCCAATGGCACCGGCGACCACACCGAACACGAGGTACGCGGCGAAGGAGAGCACGCGCTCGCCGACCTGCTTCAGGCGCATCCGCCTATGCCTCACCGCGCTTCGCGCGCGCGGTTGCCCGGGCACGCGTGTTCGCGTCGAGGTTGATTTTGCGGATGCGCACCTTCTCGGGAGTCACCTCGACACACTCGTCCTCGCGCGCGAACTCGAGCGACTCTTCGAGCGTGAGTTGACGCGACGGAGTGAGTCGCTCGAGCTCGTCCGACGTCGAGGAGCGCATGTTCGTGAGCTTCTTTTCCTTCGTGATATTGACGTCCATGTCGTCGGCGCGCGAGTTTTCGCCGACCACCATGCCCTCGTAGACCTCGTCGGTGGGCTCAACGAAGAACGACATGCGCTCCTGCAGGCCCATCATGGCGAACGGGGTCACGACGCCCGCGCGGTCGGCAACGATCGAGCCGTTCGTGCGGGTCGTGATCGTGCCGGCCCAGGGCTCGTACTCGCCGGCGATCGAGTTGACGATGCCGGTGCCGCGAGTGATGGTCATGAACTCGCTGCGGAAACCGATGAGGCCGCGGGCCGGCACGGTGAACTCCATACGGATCCAGCCCGAGCCGTGGTTCTCCATCGAGTCCATGCGACCCTTGCGGGCGGCCATGAGCTGCGTGATCGCGCCGAGGTGCTCCTCGGGCACGTCGATGGTCGCGTGCTCGAAGGGCTCGTAGGTCTTGCCGTCGATCTGGCGGGTAACCACCTGCGGCTTACCCGCGGTGAGCTCGAAGCCCTCGCGACGCATGTTCTCGATGAGGATCGCGAGCTGGAGCTCGCCTCGACCCTGCACCTCCCACGCATCCGGGCGGCCGATGTCCTCGACGCGAATCGACACGTTACCGATGAGCTCGCGGTCGAGGCGGTCCTTCAGCATGCGGGCCGTGAGCTTGTGGCCCTTCACCTTGCCGACGAGCGGCGAGTTGTTGGTGCCGATGGTCATCGAGATCGCCGGCTCGTCGATCGAGATCTGCGGCAGCGGGCGAACGTCGTTCGCGTCGGCGATCGTGTCACCGATGGTGATGTCTTCGATACCCGCGATGGCGACGATGTCGCCGGGCGCAGCCGATTCCGCGGGCACGCGGTCGAGGCCCTTTGTCTCGAGCAACTCGGTGACGCGCACCGTGCGGGTCTCGTCACCGTGCACCCAAGCGACGGTCTCGCCCTTCTTCAGCGTGCCGTTGTGGATGCGCAGGAGCGCGAGGCGGCCGAGGAACGGCGACGAGTCGAGGTTCGTCACGTGCGCCTGGAGCGGTGCCTCGGGGTCGAACGTCGGGGCCGGGATGTTCTTGAGGATTGCCTCGAACAGCGGCTCGAGGTCGTCGTTGTCTGGCAGTTCGCCATTGGCGGGCTGGTTGTACGACGCGGCGCCGGCACGGCCCGAGGCGTAGAGCACCGGCAACTCGAGCAGCGAGTCGATGTCGAGGTCGGGCACGTCGTCGGCGAGGTCGCTCGCGAGGCCGAGCAGGAGGTCCTGCGACTCCCCCACGACCGCGTCGATGCGCGCATCCGGGCGGTCGGTCTTGTTCACGAGGAGGATGACGGGCAGCAGGGCCTCGAGTGCCTTGCGGAGCACGAAGCGGGTCTGCGGTAGCGGGCCCTCGGACGCGTCGACGAGGAGGACGACACCATCCACCATCGACAGCGCGCGCTCGACCTCGCCACCGAAGTCGGCGTGGCCGGGGGTGTCAACAACGTTGATGGTCACGGGACCGTCGACGGCGTTCTTGCCGTCGTAGCGGATCGCCGTGTTCTTCGCGAGGATCGTGATGCCCTTCTCGCGCTCGAGGTCGTTCGAGTCCATCACCCGTTCTTCGCCCTCGTGGGCGGAGTGTGCACCGAAGGTTCCGGTCTGCTTCAGCATGGCGTCAACCAGCGTGGTCTTGCCGTGGTCAACGTGTGCCACGATGGCGACGTTTCGGAGATCCTGTCGGCGGGCGGGAGATGCGGTCATACGCGGAGAACTTTCGTTGTGCCTGAATCGGACACTTCAGTCTACGCGGTCGTAGTGGATTCGCCGGGTCGGGCTCAGAAAATCTGTGGAAATAGCGCGAGCGCGAACGGATAGCCAAGAAATGAGACGGCGTCGAGGATGAAGTGCGCCACGACGAGGGGCAGCACTCGGCTGCGCTTCGGCTCGCCCGCGTCGCGCTTGCGATTGAGCAGCCAGAGGAAGACGGTGGCGAACAGTAGCCCCATCGCAACATTGCCGAGTGCCATTGGGATGCCCTGGTAGAGGTGATAGCTGCCGCGCAGCAGTGCGCTTGCCAGGACGATCGCGGTGGGGCGCCAGCCGAGGGCGCGCAGCCGCAGCGCGAGATACGCCACCACGACGACCTCCTCGATGAGCGCCGCGCGCACCGCGGAGAGCACGAGGGCGATGGTGGAGTCCCATTGGAAAGTCGGGTCACCCGCGATGACCTGAAGCGTGTAGCCCGCAAGCCGGGACCCCGCGTAGAGCGCGAGACCCGGGATGCCGACGCTCGCGGCGAGGAGCGCGCCGCGACCGATGTCGCCCCAACCCCGCCAGTTCAGTCCGAGTCGGTGGAACCCCGTTTCGTGGCGCTGCCAGAGCAGCCAGACGACGAGCGCGACGGGCGCGACGCCGGCGAAGAAGCGCACCACCCGGTTGAGTGTGTCGAGGATCGCGGTGTCGGACACCTGCGGGTTCAACGTGGTTTGCGCATCCGCCACCGGTGTGGTCGATAACGCGAGTTCGACGAGGTCGAGCACGGCATAGAGCGCCGACGGCAACAACGACAGCGACAGCACGATCGCGATTTCCCACCGCAGGCGCCGCCGCGCCACCACAACATCCACCCCGCCACCCTAGCCCCGCCCCCCCCTGCTCCCCTCCCTGAATGGTTGAGTGGTCGATTTTTGTAGTTTCCAGCCTGTGGAAACTACAAAAACCGACCACTCAACGGATGGAGGTGTGGATAACGGGGGCCGGCGCCGGATGCGGTGGCTAACGTGCGCCGCATGAAACGAAGGATTGTGGTGCCGGCCGGCTTGTCGCCCGCCGGGTTTTCGGTGGTCGATGCACTCGCGCAGGGCATGTCGTGGGGGCAGCTCCGCGGCCAGTACTGGCAGCGGCCGTTTCGTGGCACGCGGTCGATTGGGGCGACGTCGACCCTGCTGCAAAAATGCCATGCGTATGCGCCACGAATGGGCCCGTTCGAGGCGTTCAGCGGCCTCACCGCCGCCGCGATTTGGGGGCTGCCGATGCCGTCCCGCTGGGTCGCCGCCAAGCACATCCCCGAAATTGTCGTCCCGAAGTCGCACGGCCGCGACCGCACCGCGGGGCTGAAGCCCCGGCGCATCTTGGATGCGCGGTTCGAGCGAGTCGAGCACCTCGGCTTGCCCGTGGTGCCGCCGCTGTTGGCGCTGCTGACCTCCTGCCGCGACCTCACGGCGCTCGAGGCCACGGCGATGGCCGATGCGATGCTCACTGGCTCGACCAACTACCCAGGCATTACCGCGCTCGAGCTGCCGATGGCAACCGAGGACGAGGTGCGGGACGCGCTGCGCCAGATGAAGCGCACCCCAGGCATCACCGTGTTGCGGGAGGTGCTCGAACGGATGCGCCCGCGCGTCGAATCGCCGAAGGAGACCGAGCTGCGGTGCCGGCTCGTCGATGCCGGCATCCCAGAGTTCGAGGTGCAGCCCGAGTTCGTGACACGGACCGGTCGCGTGCTGCGCCCGGACCTCGGTCACCCGCCGTCACGCACCTACCTTGACTACGACGGAGCCGAGCATTTCGGCGACGAGCAGAAGCAGCGCGACGATCTCACCCGCTCGCGCCTCATCACGGCCGCCGGCGCCCGCCACATCCGCCTCACGAAAGAGGATCTCGAGCCGGGCCCCTTCAGCACGCTCGTCGCCGAACTCCGCCGCCGCATCCCCTAACACGCAGTTGAGTGGTCGCTTTTTGTAGTTCTAACGGCGTCAGAACTACAAAAAACGACCACTCAACTGTTTGTGAAACGCGAACCGGGTGGGTTAGCGGTGGCGAGGATTAGCTCAGGTTGTCAGCGCCCTCGACGAAGCCGACCATCGTCCAGTCGGGGATCGACGCGAAGCCCGGAGCGCCGAGGTTCGCGAGGTCCGGGTCAGCGACGAAGAAGTCGTAGGCCTGGAACAGCGGCAGGTTGCCGGCGACCTCCCACAACTGCTGGTCCGCCTCGTTCAGCAGCGTGATCTGCTGGTCGGGGTCGGTCGTCGCGTTGAGTTCGTCGAGCGTCGAGTCGAGCTCGTCGTTGCCCACGCCCGAGAAGTTCTGCTCGCCGTCGGACTTCCAGATCGACACCGACGAGGTGACGAACGGGTTACCCGCCCAGCCAAACAGCGTGACGTCGTAGTCGCCAGGAATCACGTACTTCGAGAACAGGTCGGTCGGCGGCACCTGCTCGATCTTGAGCTCGATGCCAGCCTCCTTCAGGTTCTCGGTCGCGATCGGCGCAACGGTGCCGTTGGTCTGCGAACCGGCGTTGTAGACGTAGCGAACGGTGAGGGTCTCGCCGTCCTTCGCGTAGTAGCCGTCGTCGCCCATCTCCCAGCCAGAGGCCTCGATGAGCTCCTTCGCCTTCTCGACGTCGGCGGTGCCGTAGTCGCCCGCGTTGTTCTCGTAGCCGTTCTGGTTCTGCACGAGCATGTGGTTGCCGAGCAGGTCGTCAGCCATGCCGTCCGGGTACGGCATCGTGCCGTTGAGCGCCTGGAAGATGCTCTTGCGGTCGATGGCGTAGTTGAAGGCCTGACGCAGGTTCTGGTCGGCGAGGATGTTGCCCTCGCTGCCGTTGAGCGTGAAGTGGGTCCAGTCGGGGCCGGCGGCCGAGCGAAGCTCGTAGTCGCCCGACTCAACCTGCGGCGAAACAACGGTGTACACGGCCTGCGTGCCGGCGTCGACCATGTCGAGCTGACCATCCTGGAACGCCGTGGCGCTCGCCTGCGGGTCCTCATAGGTCGTGAACGAGATGCGGTCGAGGCGCGCCTTGCGGTCGCCGTTCCAGTTCTCGTCGGGCACCAGCGTGACGACCTTGTTCGCACCGTCGGCCTTGTCGATCTTGTAGGGACCGGCGGTCACGAGGGGCTTTTCAACCCAGCCGCTGTTGAACATGTCTGGCGACTCGACGAGCGCGTCGGGCATGGCCGAAACGAGGCCCTGCCAGTCAGCGTAGATCTCGCCCTCCTTGAGGGTGATGACCGCGGTGTACTCGTTGTCGCCCTGCTCGACCGAGTCGATGAGCTCCCAGCCCTCGCGCGACGCAACGTCGAAGTCGGGGTTCACCATCGCGTCAGCACTGTTCTTCACCGAAGTCCAGTCGAGCGGCGTGCCGTCCGACCAAGTGATGCCCTCCTTGAGCTTCACCGTGATGGTCATCGGGCTCTCGCTCGTGAGCTCGAGGCTCTCGGTGTAGAGGTCGTTCGCGACGATCTGACCATCGGCCGTGTAGGTGTACAGGTTGGGGTACACCGCATTCATGATCGCGACGGTGTTCTTCTCGTTACCGTCGTTCGAGGCCGTGTTGAAGTTCGCCGGGTAGGCGTTGTTCCCCAGACGCAGCGTGCCGCCTTCGCCAAGCTCGTCGTAGTCCTTGGGGTTGATCTCGTTCGCAGTGATGTCGAGGTGTTCCGTGCCACCGTCGCTCGTGCTGTTCGGGTCCTCGTCCGCTCGTGCACAACCGCTCAGCACAAGGCTGAACGCCGCAAGAGCAGCAAGGCCACCGATCATCCGCTTCTTCATGGTGCCTCCTTAAGAGAGCGCAGTCGGTATTTCCGTGGGGATTGGTTCGTACTCTGCGGTCAACTCGGGGTAGTAGCACGCGACGGCATGGTCGCGCTCCCCCCGAGCTTCGAGCGGAGGCATCTCGCTATCGCATTTCGCGCGCTGCTCGTCGCCGAGCAGGTGTTGATATACGTAGCAACGGCTGACGAACCGGCAGCCGGTTGGGGTGTCCGCCGGCGACGGGAGGTCGCCGGTGAGCACGATTCGTTCCCGTTCCCGCTCAACCTTGGGGTCGGGGATGGGGATGGCTGAGAGGAGGGCGCGGGTGTACGGATGCGACACCTGGCCCCCGAAGACTTCCTCGGTCGTGCCGAGCTCGACGATCGTGCCGAGGTACATCACGGCGATCCGGTCGGCGATGTGCTGCACCACCGAGAGGTCGTGCGACACGAAGAAGTAACTGAGCCCAAGACGATTCTTGAGGTCATCGAGCAGATTAATGACGCCGGCCTGAATCGACACGTCGAGGGCCGAAACCGGCTCGTCGAGCACGAGCAATCGCGGGTCGCACGCGAGGGCGCGCGCGATGCCGACGCGCTGGCGCTGGCCGCCCGAGAACTCGCTCGGGTAACGCGAGGCCTGCTCAGGGAGGAGGCCGACCGTCTTGAGCAGCCAGTCGACCCGCTCATCCATCTGCTCGCGCGTGAAGTTGTGCACTTCCATCGGCTCGCGCAGGATGTCGCCGATCGGCATGCGCGGGTCGAGCGACGCCATCGGGTCTTGGAACACCATGGCCATCTGTGCGCGCAGGTCGAGCTTCTCACGGCGCGACAACGTGCCGACGTCGCGGCCGTCGATGCGAATCGAGCCCGCCTGCGGCTTGTCGAGCTTCATGATTTCCATGATCGTGGTGGTCTTGCCCGAGCCCGACTCCCCCACGAGCGCGAGCGTCTCGCCCTCGCGCAGGTCGAGGGTCACACCGTCGACGGCGCGCACCTCGCCCACGCGGCGCTTCACGAGCGCGCCCTTCGTGAGCGGGTAGACGCGCTCCAGCTGGTCGAGTTCGAGCACCACGTCGCGCTCCTCGCGCGGCGTGTGGATGTGCGTCTCGGCAAGCTCGGGCAGCGGGAAGATCTCCTCGCCCGCGCGCAGCTCGCTGCTGTGATGGCACGCCGCGAAATTGCCCTCGACGTTCGTCGGTTCGAGGTCGGGTTCGACGGTGCGGCACAGCTCGGTCGCGATCGGGCAGCGCGCAGCGAACGGGCAGCCCTGCGGCAGCCGGATGAGCGAGGGCGGCGTGCCCTCGATCGGCGTCAGCGGCGACTTCTCGGTCGCGTCGATGCGCGGCACCGAGGCGAGCAAACCCTTCGTGTAGGGCATGCGCGGGTCGGCGTAGATTGAGTCGACGTCGCCGAACTCGACGGCCTTGCCCGCATACATGACCATGACGCGGTCGGCGAAACCGCTCACGACGCCAAGGTCGTGCGTGATGAGCACGGTCGCTGCGCCCGTCACTTCCTGCGCCGTCTCGAGCAGGTCCATCACCTGCGCCTGAATCGTCACGTCGAGCGCCGTCGTCGGCTCGTCGGCGATGATCAGATCGGGGTCGTTCGCGATCGCCATCGCGATCATCGCGCGCTGGCGCATTCCGCCCGAGAACTCGTGTGGGTACGACTTCGCGCGCAGCGCGGCGTTGGGGATGCCGACGGCGTCGAGCAGCTCAACCGCGCGCTTCTCGGCGTCGGCCTTCGACGAACCCTTGTGAATCATGATGGTCTCGGCGATCTGCTCGCCGATGCGGTACACGGGCGTCAGCGCCGAGAGCGGGTCCTGGAACACCATCGACACGGTCTTGCCGCGCAGCTTCGACAGCTGCGCATCCGTCTTCGTCAGGAGCTCCTCGCCCTGAAGCTTGATCGAACCGGAGATGCGTGCCGAGTCGGGCAGTAGCCCCATGACGGCGAGCGACGACACCGACTTACCAGAGCCTGACTCGCCCACGATCGCAAGCGATTCGCCGGGATACACCGAGTAGCTCAGCTTGCGCACCGCCTGCACGACGCCCGCCTCGCTCGGGAACGAGACCGAGAGGTCAGAAACTTCGAGAATGGGTTGCGTTGTCATGTCTAGTGGCCCCGTCCGCTCGTCGGGTCAAGGGCGTCGCGCAGCGCCTCGCCGACCATATTGATCGAGATGACGAGCAGCGCGAGGATGGTCGCGGCCGGCACCCACGTGTGGGGGAAGGCGATGTTGTAGCCCTGCAGCACCGAGCCGAGCGAGAAGTTCGGGTACAGGATGCCAAAGCCCAGGAACGACAGGCCGGTCTCGGCGAGGATCGCGCCACCGACGCCGAGCGTGGTGTCGATGATCATCCACGACGAGATGTTCGGGATGATGTGGCGCATGATGATCTTGCGGTGCGGCACACCCATGAACCGCGCCGCCTGCACGTACTCCATGTTCACGACACCCTGCGTCAGCGCACGAAGCACACGCGCCGTGAGCATCCACGAGAAGATCGCGAGCAGCGGCACCATGAGAATCCAGTGCGCGCCCTGCAGGATCGGGCTGAGCAGCAGCATCATGAGCAGGGCCGGCACGACGAGCAGGAAGTTGATGAGGTTGACGACAACCCAGTCAATCGCGCCGCCGAAGTAGCCGGCGAGCGTGCCGAAGAAGGTCGCGAGCACGGTCACGACGATGGCCGTGCCGAAGCCCACGACGAGCGAGATGCGCAGGCCGGCCATGATCTGGGCGAAGAGATCCTGCCCCTGGGCGTTCGTGCCGAACCAGTGGTACTGGCTCGGGCCCTTGAGCTGGTTCGCGTAGTCGTACTCGATCGGCGTGTACTGGTACACCATCGGCAGGAAGATCGCGCAGAGCACGAGCAGGCCGAGCACGCCAGCGCCGATCCAGAACGACGGCATGCGGCGCATGCGGCGCCAGACGAGGGTCGCGCGGCCGACCGCGGCGCGGCGGGTCAGCGGCTCGGAAACGCCGCCAACGGAAGTGTCGGACTGACCGAGGTTGATGACATCGGTCTCAGAGTCGGTGGCGGTGACGTCAGGAACGGCGACGCCGACTCCCGAGGGTCCGTTGCTGGAGCGATTACGACGGGCCATGGGTATCACCGGATCCTCGGGTCGAGCACGGCTTGGATGAAGTCAGCGAGCGTGGCGGCGATGAGCGTGAGGATCGCCGTATAGAGCACAACGGCGGCGGTGCCGTTGACGTCGGCGATCTGCATCTGCACGAGCGCCCAGTTGCCGATGCCTTGCCAGTTGAAGAGGCGCTCGACGAAGAATGAACCAGAGAAGGCCCCCGCAAACGCGTAGGCGAAGTACTGCCCCATCGGAATCAGCGCCATGCGGAAGCCGTGCTTGCGCATGGCCTGCCCCTTGGTGAGACCCTTCGCGCGGGCGGTGCGGAGGTAGTCGGCGCCGAGCACGTCGAGCGTCGTCACCTTCATGTAGCGCGAATAGCTCGCGACCCCCATGAGGGCGAGCGCGATGGTCGGCAGAACGAGCGCGAGGATCTGGAAGGAAATGTCGTCCCAGCTGCCCGGCACGGCGTTCGGGTCAATCGCGTTCACCGAGGGGAAGCCAAAGCCGGTCGCGCCCCGCATCGCCATGTTCGCGCCCTGCAGGACGAGGATGATCACGGGCGTCGGCAGCGCGAGTACGACGAAGCTGATGAACGACACGGTGCGGTCGCTCAGCTTGCCGCGTTTGACGGCCGTCCAGGCGCCGAGCACGATGCCGCCGATGACACCGATGAGCGTGCCGAGCACGACGAGTCGAAGCGAGATGCCAACGCGGCTGATGACCTGGGGGAAGACGGGGAGCGCCTTCTTGTCAGTGCCGGTCGTGACGCCGAACTTGTCCTCCCACGGCGCGGTGAAGAGGTTGCCGAGCCAGTTGAGGTAGCGCTGCCAGACCGAAACATCGGGGTTGATGTTTCGTGCGTCAAAGTACGCCTGCTGAACGTCGAGTGGAATCGGTCGGCCGCCGGCCGTGTTCGGTGGGTACATCACCTCTTGCGGATGCAGGAGGGAGGACGCGAGGAGATAGGCAAGCGACGTGGCCAGAAAGGCCAAAATCGCATAGTTAAGGAATCTCCTGAGCAAAAATTTGGAAAGCGCCATTGCGTAACTACACCGGTTGAGACTGAGGTGGGAGACGCCGTCGTGCAGCGACCCCCGAACAGCTATTGAGAAAACTCACACCGATTAGGCAGTGAACTCTCAACAAACGTTCGGCGCAGGTTACGTTAGTCCATCACTCGCCGCGCTGGGCAGATTGCGCGACACTTGTTGCGATATTGCTACCAAGAATCTCGTCAAGCAACAGTACGGTTCCGTGGGCATCTGCCAAAGGCAGCGTCCAATTCGGGTATTCGCGGAAGGTTCCGGGCTGATTAATCGGTCGGCGATCCCCCGCCATGTCCGCGAGCGACACGCCGAACAGCTTCGCGCTGGATGCGGCCATGCGCTTGTGCAGGCCGAGCACGAGATCCTCGGTGCTCGCGTTTTCCCCGACGAGGCCGTCGTCGACAAGCTGCTGCCGGTACGCGTCGACAAGCTCCTGCTCAGCAGCGCGCTCCTCCTCGACCGAGCGGGTCAGCAGACCGAGCTGGTTGCGAATGTCGACGTGACGAAGCTCGAGGAAGCCCGCGGTTGGCGGCAGGTCGTGCGTCGTCACCGAAGCGAGACACTCGCGTCGATAGTGCTCTGGCCGCTTCGGGGTGCCGTCGTCTTCGAACTCGAACCACATGATCTGTGTGCCGTAGACCTGACGTTCGGCCATGACCTCGCGCGTGAGTTCACTCACGACACCGAGGTCTTCACCTATCACGAGCGCGCCAGCGCGCTCGGCCTCAAGCAGCAGCGCCCCGATCATCGCTTCGTGGTTGTAGCTGACGTACGTGCCTTCACTCGCGTCGCGCCCCTCAGGCACCCACCAGAGTCGGAACAGGCCAAGGATGTGGTCGATGCGCAGCGCGCCCGCCCCGGCGAATGCCGCGCGCAGCACGTCACGCAGTGGCTCGTAGCCGAGCCGCTCGAGCGCATCCGGACGCAGCGGCGGCTGCGACCAGTTCTGGCCGAGCTGGTTGTACTGGTCAGGCGGCGCGCCGACCGACACACCCCGAGCGAGCGAGTCGACGAGCGACCATGCGTCGGCACCCGAGGGATGCACGCCAACCGCGAGGTCATGCATGACGCCGATGCGCATCCCAGCATCGCGCAGCCGCTGCTGCGTGGCCGCACCCTGGTCGCGCAGCACGAACTGTACCCAGCAGTAGAACTCGACTCGCTCGGCGTGCTCCTGCCGGAAAATATCGACGGCCTCACCGCGCGGCGAGCGGTACTCTTCGGGCCAGTCACGCCAATTGCCACCGAGTTGCTCGCAGAGCACCGTCCAGGTGGCGAAGTCGATGAGCCCCTGCCCCTCGAGTTCGCAGAACGCGCCGAAGTCGTGCCAGCGCCCCTCGTCACCGTGTCGCGCCGCGTCGTAGCACAGACCGAGCGCCTCGCGCTTGGCGAGCCAGGTGCCGTCGCGGTCGATGACGTCGCGATGGTGGTTCTGTCGGCAGAACATCGCGAGCTCGGCGAGTCGCTGGCCGGCCTCCTGGCTGACGGGCTCGGAGGCGACGAGGTCGTCAATGCTGATGAGGCTCGGGTCGAGGAACCGTCGCGTCGTCGGCAGGTAGGGCGAGGGCTCGAGGGGCGTGACCGGCGACGGCGCGTGGAACGGGTTGACGAGCACGAAATCACCGTCATGCTCGGCGCTCCACTCGCCGAGTGTGCGCAGGTCACCGAGGTCACCGAGCCCCCACGAGCGCGAGCTGCGCGCCTGGTAGAGCTGGGCCATGAGCCCCCACACTGGCTCGGGCACGTCGAAGTTGCTCGCGTCGGGTGCGCTGATGAGTGTGCCGCGCGCCTCGATGATCGGCTCGCTTGCGCCGCGCTGACGGCGTGCGCTCACATCGAGCACGGCGCGCGCCTCGGGCGAAATCTCGGCGCCGTCGAGGGTCGCGACGACCTCGTGCCAGCCGGCGGGGATGCGCGCGGGCAGGGCAAACTTTGCCTCGCCCACGGCGAGACCGTTGACCTCGTGCGGGGCAACGAAGTGATCGAGCTGCTCGAGCTCGACGCGGCCACCCTCTTCGAGTTCGACGGCGAGCTGCACGCTCGCGCCATCAGGCACGTGGACGAGTACCTCGGTCGACTCGCCGACGCGCGTCACGACGGTCGGTGGCACCACGTGCCGCCAGCGGCGATTCGCCAGCTCGGCCAGGGCGGTGCGCGCCAAGTCGTCGGACGAGGCGTCAACGTCGAGTGCCCCGAGCACCGAGATCAGCGTTTCGTCTGATACCTCTCGATGTTCACCGAGCCAGTCGGTGAACTCGGTCGCAATGCCGAAGTGGCCGGCAAGTTCTTGAAGTACATCGTGGGAAACCGCAGCAGTCACAAACCTGAGTGTATGTCGCTGCCGTGACGTTCGCTTAGCTGATGCTGAGTTCGTCGCCGTCCTGCGTCACGGTGAGCTCGGGCAGCGGCTCCAGCGCAGGCCCCGCTACCGGCTCGCCCGTCACAAGATCGAAGTAGCTGTTGTGGCAGCCGCAGTGGGCGCGATCGCCCTGCACATCCGAAAGCACGCATCCCTTGTGGGTGCACACGGCCGAAAACGCGTGGAACTCGCCCTCGACTGGCTGCGTCACGAGCGCCTTGTACTGCGCAAGCACGATGCCGCCGCCGACCGGCACCTCAGCCTTCGGCACCGTGAATGGCGCGACCGTCTCACCGGTCGCGCCGCCCGACTCACCACACGCACTGAGCAGCGCGGCGAGCGCGACACCCCCGCCCGCAACGGCCGTCGTGCGCACGAGCGCGCGACGGCTCATCAACCCAGCAGCAGCGGCGTCAGACGTCATGTCCTCAGCGTAGTCACTCGAGCGCGCGGCCGCGCTGCTCGGGCAGTACGAGCGCCGCACCCGCGGCAATCGCGAACGCAATCGCGAACACCGTGAACACGGGCACGATGCTGCCGCCGCCGACCGCGACGAGCGCCGGCACGAGCAGGGGCGCGATGATCGACGCAATGCGCCCGAACCCGGCTGCGGCACCCGCGCCGGTGCCCCGGATGTTCGTCGGGTAGAGCTCCGGGCCGATCGCGTAGAGCGCGCCCCAGGCGCCGAGGTTGAAGAACGAGAGCAGGCACCCCGCTGCGATGATCCAGCCCTCACCAAAGCCACCCGAGAGTCCATAGAAGGCTGCGGCCACGGCCGAGCCGGCGAGGAACACGGCGAGCGTGCCGCGTCGGCCCCACACCTCGATGAGCCAGGCGGCCACCGCATACCCCGGCAGCTGCGCGAGCGTGATGATCAGCGTGAACTGGAACGACTTCACGAGGGTGAACCCATCGGCGACGAGCAAGCTCGGGATCCAGATGAAGGCCCCGTAATAACTCAGGTTGATGCAGAACCAGATCGTCCAGAGGGCGATCGTGCGGCGGCGCAGGGCAGGCGACCAGATGTGCGGCCGCTCCACCGCATCGGACTCGTCGACCGCATCCGCCCGTGCCGGCGGCTGCTGCTCGGCTTCGCGGATGCGCTGCATCGTCTGCTGCGTCTCGGTCGAGGCCTCGAACTCGCGCACGATGCGCTCGGCCTCGTCGATCCGCCCTTTGCCTTCGAGGAACCGCACCGACTCCGGCAGGCCCAACCGCACCACAATCGCGTACACCGCGGGCACCATGCCGAGGGCGAGGGCCCAGCGCCAGCCTTGCTCGCCGCTCGCCACGACGAAGGTACCGACGAGCGCCGCGAGGATCCAGCCGACGGCCCAGAACGCCTCGAGCCAGACGACGAGTCGACCGCGGATGCGCTTCGGCGCGAACTCCGACACGAGCGTCGAGGCCACCGGCAGTTCGGCGCCGAGCCCGAGCCCGACGAAGAAGCGCAGCACCATGAGTAGGGCCGCCCCGCTCGCCAAAGCCGAGGCACCGGTCGCCAAGCCGTAGATGATCAGTGTGATGGCAAACACCTGGCGACGGCCGATGCGGTCGGCGATGAGCCCGCCAAGCGTCGCGCCGACAGCCATGCCGACAAAGCCGAGCGACGCGATCCAACTCGCCTCGCCCGTCGTCACAATCTGCTGCTCGATCAGTGCAGCGATGACGAACGAGATGAGGCCGACATCCATAGCGTCGAGCGCCCAACCGACGCCGCTGCCGAAGAGCAGGCGACCGTGCTTGGCGGTGAACGGGAGACGATCAAGTCGCTCCGAGCGGGAAGGGGCAATGCGTGCCGCGTCATTGACGGCAGGTTCTGTCATTCGATCAGCATATTCCCACGCCCGAGCTGTTGCGGTTGGTGTTACGTCAGGCAACTGCGGCCGCCCAGATCCGAACGCGCTCAGCGGCCGCGTGATGAAATGGCTCGGTGCGCGACCGGACGCGCACCGAAAGGACCGGCGCAGATGGCAGCAGCGAGTTCGGGATTCAGCGCCGAGCAGCGGCGGCTGCTGCCGACGATTCTCGTACCCGCGTTCATGTCGCTGCTCAGCGTTTCGATCGTCAACGTAACGCTGCCCGCCATCGGTGATTCGCTCGACGCGAGCACCTCGGGCCTGCAGTGGGTGATTTCGGGCTACGCGCTCGTGTTCGGCGTGCTCCTGGTCGCCTCGGGTCGCGCCGGGGATGTGTGGGGTCGCGGCCGATTGTTCGTGCTCGGCCTCGCCGTGTTCGGCCTCGGCGCTCTGTGTTCGGGTCTCGCGCCGAACATCCTGGTGCTCAACCTCGCGCGGGTCATCATGGGCATCGGCTCGGGCCTGCTCAACCCACAGGTCACGGGCATCATTCAACAGTTCTTCCAGGGCGAGCTGCGCGGTCGTGCTTTCGGCGCCTTCGGTGGAATCGTCGGCATCTCGGTCGCAATCGGACCAATTCTCGGTGGCGGGCTCATCGCCATTTTCGGCGAGGAAATCGGTTGGCGAGCCTCGTTCCTTGTCAACGTGCCCATTGCGATCGCCGGCATCTTCGCCGCCCGCGCCTACCTGCCCGCGTCAACGTGGCGGGCCCTCGCGATCGACGACCCGAGCGCGACGACACACGAGATCCCCGTCATCACCGACGCGAACGCATCCCTCGTGCGGCGCACCCGCTCGGACTTCGACCCGGTCGGCATGGTGCTGCTCGCCCTCGGCACGCTGTTCGTCATGCTGCCGTTCATGGAGGCGGCGCTCGGCTGGTGGGTGTGGAGCTCGCTCGTGCTCGGCGTAGGCCTCGTCGTGCTCTGGGTTCGGTGGGAGCTGCGCTATCGGGCCAAGGGGCGCACGCCGATGGTCGACATGGAGCTGTTCCGCACCCGTTCGTTTTCAAATGGCGCGCTGCTGATTGGGCTCTACTTCGTCGGCAACACGAGCATCTGGTTGCTCGTCGCGCAATACATGCAGCGCGGCCTCGGGCACGACGCCTTGACGGCCGGCATGGTCGGTCTCCCCGCTGCCCTGGCCGGCGCGATCACCGCACCGATCGCCGGGCGCTACGTCGTACGCATCGGTCGGATCATGGTGCTCTGGGGCTTGCTGCTCGTCGTGCTCGGTCTTGGCCTGAGCATCGCCGTCGCGCTCCTGCATGGCACGGCGGGCGTGAGCGAATGGTGGCTGCTCGGCACGCTCGCGCTCACCGGCATCGGCCAGGGTCTCATCGTCTCGCCGAATCAGACGCTCACGCTCGCCGACGTGCCGCTGCGTTATGCGGGCAGCGCCGGTGGCGTGCTGCAGACCGGGCAGCGCATCGGTACTGCGATCGGCATTGCCGTGATCACGAGCATCGCGTTCAGCATGGCCGCATCCAGTGGCTGGGACAACGCCCTCGCCATCGGCTTCGCCGCGATTATCGTGGTCGCGGCGCTGGCGATCCTCGTCGCGCTCATGGACCTGCGGGGCACCCGCAACTCCATGAGCTAAGCCAAACTCGGCGCTATTCTGCGCCGAGGGCGGCGACGCACTTCGATGCTGCCTTGCCGCCGAGCACGCCGACGTGCACCGCGAGCACCGAGCCGTCACCGAAGACGATGACGATGCGGCCGGGCTCGAGGAAGCGCGAACGCTTGAAGACCTTGCTGAGGCTGTCTCGCTCGCTCTGCCACTCGAGCTCGGGCTCGTCGAGGTTGTTCACATCGACGGCCATGAGGCGCTGGTCGGTGATCAGCAGCTGGCTGGTCGGCGGTTCGAGCGCCTTGCGCAGCTGCGAAGCTTGGCTGCCGCGCCAGCCGTAGTAGGAGCCGCCGTCGAGGAGCTCGAGAACGCGACGTTCCCAGGTCTCCTCGTCGTCGTTGTTCTGCAACGCGGCCGAGCGGTCGGTTGCGACGTCCTCGCCCGCGCGCTCGTCGGCGTCATCAAACCGGAAGTCAGTGAGTTCAGATTCACTGTCGACGCACCGGGCCATCTGCATGACCAGCGGGTGCTCTCCGTTACGCATGAGCTCAGCGACATGCGGTGCAAAAGTAGGGCTTGAAGTGGACACGATGGTCAATCGTGGCACTTTTTCTCGCGGCGCGCTACATCCTCGCCGTTGCAATCAGGTCAACACGTTCGCGCACGTAACTTTCCAACTCCGTTGCCTGCTGCAGCGAGCATGCCGCAGCCCAGCGAACCACGACGGCGCCGTGGCGCAGGCTCACCGGGTTGCTCGCCTCGTCGATTACGCCAAGCGGTGTCGAGGCGTAGTGCACCACGGTGCCCTCGGCGAAGCCACCGCGAATGGCCGCATGCCGCAGCTCGTCGCGCTCGCGCGCCGACTCTGAGGTGTAGCCGAGGATGGGCGGGGGCTCGTGCGCGCGCAGGCTAGGCCCAGCACCGAGGAACTCTGCTGGTTCGCTCGCGCGCAGGAGCAGCACGCCGAGGCGCCAGACTTCCCCGACTTGCTCGATACGGGCGGGCCGGGTTCCGAGGAGTCGGCGCCGTGGCGCGACGAACTCTCCCAGGGCCTCGGGTGCGACGCCACCCGCGCGCAATTGTGTCGCGGTGGCCGCCGCGACGGCGCGCAGGTGGTTTTGCGCTTCGCCCATGCGGTTCCCCTCTCGTGCGGCCCGACCGTGCCAAGATTTACACATGTCCGACGTCAGCCGCCACTCCGCTCCGCTCAAGTCGAATGTCCACGACACAGCGCTCGTGATCGAGGGAGGTGGGATGCGGGCAAGTTACACCTCAGCCGTGATCTCGATGTTCATCCGCGAGGGCATCTGGTTCGACTGGGTCGGTGGCATTTCGGCGGGCTCGAGCTGCGTCGCGAACTATCTCTCGCGCGACGAGTGGCGCACGCGCCAGTCGTTTGTTGACTTCGCGGCCGACCCGAACTTTGGCAACATGCGCACTTGGTTGCAGGGCAAGGGACTCTTCTCGTCGGAGTACATCTACGAGCAGACCGCCGCGCCCGGCAAGGCGCTCCCCTACGACTACGACACCTATCTCGCCAACCCCGCCGACTTCGCGGTCGGGGCGTTCGAGATGCGCTCCGGTCGAGCCCAGTACTGGTCTCGCAGCGACATCCACGAGCTGTACGACCTGCTCGTGCGGGTGCGCGCTTCATCGTCGCTCCCGCTGCTGATGCCACCGGTGGAGATTGACGGCGAAGTCTTTGTCGACGGCGCACTTGGCCCGACAGGCGGCTTCGCGATCGATGCTGCAAAGGCGGCCGGCTACGAGAAATTCCTCGTCGTCATGACCCGCCCTCGTGACTACGTCAAGCCGCCGGCGAAGGTGACGGGCTTCTACCGAAGCACCTTCCGCAAGTACCCCGCCATGGTGAACGGCATTCTGCAGCGTCCGCGCCGCTACAACCACACCCGCGCCGAGCTCTTCGACCTCGAGGCCGAGGGCCGCGCCTACCTCTTCACGCCCACCAACCTCGGCGTTTCGAACAGCGAGACGAACGTGCGCAAGCTTCGGCAGCAGTACGCACTCGGCGAGGCCCAGGCCGGTCGCGAGCTCGATGCGATGCGCGCGTTCCTTGGCCTATAGCCTCGCCGGTGGACGAGCGAATCGCGGCGCGCTACTGCAGCGCGGCAACCGCCTCGTCGTAGTTCGGCTCCTGCTTGATCTCGGGCACGAGCTGCGTGTAGGCGACCTTGCCCTGCTCGTTGATGATGAGGACCGAGCGGGCGAGCAGGCCGGCGAGCGGGCCATCCTGCTGCACGACCCCGTAGTCTTCGCCAAAGCTCGAGCGGAAGGCGCTCGTCGCGACAACGTTCTCAATGCCCTCGGCGCCGCAGAAGCGGGCGAGCGCGAACGGCAGGTCGCGCGAGACGGTGACGACGACCGTGTTGTCGAGGCCGGCGGCAATCTCGTTGAACTTACGCACGGAGGCGGCGCAGACGCCGGTGTCAACCGACGGGAACACGTTCAGCACGACGCGCTTGCCGGCGAAGTCTGACAGCTTGACGTCGCTGAGGTCGGTGCCGGTCAGCGTGAAGTCGGGCGCTGCAGCGCCGACCTCGGGCAGCTCGCCGGACGTCGTGACGGGGGAACCCTCAAATGCAGTGGTAGCCATGGCGCCAGTCTGACAGTCGCGAATGGCGAACGGCTGAGTACGCCGCTCGCTCGATACACTTTCGTAATGCCCGAACTCATTTCACGCATGCGCCGCTTCGGCACGACAATCTTCGCCGAAATGTCGAGGCTCGCCCACGAGCATGGTGCGATCAACCTCGGGCAGGGATTCCCCGACACCGACGGGCCACGCGAGGTACTCGACGCGGCCGTGGCGGGCATCCGAACGGGTGACAACCAATACCCGCCCGGGCGTGGCGTGCCCGAACTGCTCGACGCCATCGCAGCGCACCAGCAGCACTATTACCGGCTGCGGTACGACCCCGCCAGCGAAATCCTTGTGACGGTCGGCGCCACCGAGGCATTGAGCGCGAGCCTGCTCGCGCTCTGCGAGCCCGGCGACGAGGTGATCGCGTTCGAGCCCTTCTACGACGTCTACGACGCGGCGATCACGCTCGCTGGCGCCACCCTGGTGCCCGTGCGGCTCGAGGCGCCCGAGTTCACGATCGACCCCGCCCGGCTCGAGGCCGCGGTGACCGAGCGCACCAAGGTCATTCTGCTCAACACCCCGCACAATCCAACTGGGCATGTCTTTGGCCGCGAGGAACTGCAGCGGATCGCTGACGTCGCTCTGCGCCACGACCTCGTCGTCATCACCGACGAGGTCTATGAACACCTGACGTTTGACGGGCGTGAGCACACGCCGATCGCGATGCTGCCCGGCATGCGCGAGCGCAGCATCCTGATTTCGTCGGGAGGCAAGACCTTCGCCACCACCGGGTGGAAGGTCGGCTGGGTCTGTGCATCTCCCGACCTCGTCACCGCAGTCACGACCGTGAAACAGTTCCTCACTTTCGTCGGCCCGGCGCCGATGCAGCGCGGCATCGCCGCGGGCCTGCGGCTGCCGGATACGCGCATCGCCGAGATTCGCGACAGCTTGCAGCGCCAACGCGACGTCCTCGTCGAGGCGCTTGAGGTCACCGGGATGCGCGTGCACGTGCCCGAGGGTGGCTACTTCATCGTCGCCGACGTCGGGCCCCTCGGCGTGACCTCGGCCATCGACTTCTGCCGCAAACTCCCCGAGCGCGTCGGCGTGGCCGCGGTGCCAATGACGGTGTTCTACCGCGACGCGACTGGCGTTGAGACGCTGGTGCGGTTCGCCTTCAGCAAGCGCGTCGAGGTGCTCGAGGAAGCCGCCAGCAGGCTAGCGGCGCTCGGCACGTCGATCTAGCGCGCTACTGTAGGCGCACCTCTCTATCGAAGGATCCAGATGGCTATCGGTCTCGTTGCACTCCTTGATGACATCGCGGCGCTCGCCCGCGCAGCCGCGGCAAGCGTCGACGACGTCGCGGGCATGGCCGCCAAGGCCTCCGCCAAGGCAGCCGGCGTCGTGATCGACGACGCTGCGGTGACGCCGCAGTACGTTGCTGGGCTGAGCCCGGCCCGCGAGCTGCCGATCATCTGGAAGATCGCACGCAACTCGCTCCTCAACAAGCTACTGCTCATCCTGCCCATCGCCCTGTTGCTCGCCGAGTTTTTGCCGATGCTGCTGCCGCCTCTGCTCATGCTCGGCGGCGCATACCTCTGTTTCGAGGGCGCCGAGAAGCTCATTGAGAAGTTCTGGGGTGGCCACAGCGAGGCGGGCGAAACCACAACGGCCACCCGTGACGAGAAGTCGATCGTGGCGAGCGCGACGCGCACCGACATCATCCTCAGCGCCGAGATCATGGTGATCTCGATGAACGAAGTGCTCGACCAAGCGTTCTTGGCGCGGCTCGCGATCATGGTGATCGTCGCGATCATCATGACGGCGGTGGTCTACGGCGCCGTGGCGATCCTCGTGAAGCTGGACGACGTGGGGCTCGCGATGAGCAAGTCGAGTCGCGCACCTCGGGCAAAGTTCGGGCGCGGCCTGACGAACGTCATGCCGCATGTGTTCGACGTCATCGCCTGGGTCGGCACCATTGCCATGCTCTGGGTTGGCGGCCACCTCTGGCTTGTCAATCTCGCCGAGCTCGGTGTCACCGCGCCGTATGAGTTCGTGCACCACCTCGAGAGCTTTGGCGAGGCCGTACCTAGCGTCGGTGCCGCGCTCGCTTGGCTCATCAACACGGCCTGCTCGTTCGTGCTTGGCCTCGTGCTCGGCAGCGCGATTGTGGGTGTGCTGCACCTGCTGCCCTTCGGCAAGTCGGCGAAGCCCGAGGCCGCAGAGGGCCACTAACCCGCTCTCGGATGCTCCGGGTTCGGCTGGTCAAGGAAGTACCGCAGGGTCGCAAGGAATCGCTCCGGCTGCTCCGAGTGCACCCAGTGCCCCGAGTCGCGAATCGTCACCTTGCGCACGCGCGGGAACAGCGCCCGCATCAGCGCTTCGTCTTCCTCGCGGATGTAATTCGACTTCTCCCCCGCGATCCACAGGACCGGGCCGGTGTACGGCGGCGCCACGAACTCCGGCCAGCCGAGGATCTCATTGAGGGCACCCGTGAGCATCGCGAGGTTGGGCTGCCAGGCGTAGCTGCCTCCGTTCGCGGGACGCAGGTTTTGCAGCAGGAACTGGCGAATCGTGGTGTCGGGAATCCGGTCGAGCAGTTGCGCGTCGGCGTCGCTGCGGCGGGTCACGGTGGTCAAATCGACCGTCATCATGCTCGTGAGCAGGTGCTCGAAGCCGCCGGGTGAGCTGCCGGATGCGCCGGGTGCAATGTCGACAACCGCGAGCCGCTCGATCAGCTCCGGATGACGCAGCGCGAGCACCATCGCGGCCTTGCCACCCATCGAGTGGCCGACGAGCGCCACCGACTCGGGCTTCCCATCCGAACTCGCAAATTCATCGCGCACCACTTCCGCGAGCGCGTCGGCCATGTCGAGGTAGCTGAAGGATTCTGTCCAGGCCGACTCGCCGTGATTCGGCATGTCGACGAGCAGGCTCGTGAACTCGTCGCCGAGGCTGCGGGCAATCGCGCCGAAGTTACGGCCGCGCCCCATGAGTCCGTGGAAGAAGACGAGCTTTCGCGCGCCCGAACCGACCAGTTGATACGCGATGTCACCCATGATGCTCGAGCCTAGTGCCGCCCGACACATCGATCTCGATCGGGTACTTGCGCCGGCCCCGACAAAGGAGGAATATCGTCGCTCGTGAAAACCCCTGGCGGCGCCCTTCGCCCCACTAAATTGTCTGCGCTCGCACTCGCCGCACTCGGAGTCGTGTTCGGCGACATCGGCACGAGCCCCCTGTACTCGCTGCAGACCATCTTTGCGCTGCATAACGGGGCGGTGCAGCCGACCGAGCGCGACATCCTCGGCATCATTTCGCTCATCACGTGGTGTCTCATCATCATCGTGTCGGTGGCTTACGCGGGGTTCATCCTCCGCGCCGACAACGATGGCGAGGGCGGCATCCTGTCGCTTGCCGCGCTCATTCACCGCAAGCTCGGCACCGGCACGGGGCGCGCGAGGGCCGCCCTGGTGCTCTCGGTGGTCGGGGCGTCGCTCTTCTTCGGCGATTCATTCATCACGCCCGCGATCTCGGTGCTGAGTGCGGTCGAAGGCCTCGAGACGGTGAACCCGCAACTGACCACGTGGATCGTGCCGCTCGCGCTCGTCATCCTCACCGTGCTCTTCGCGGTGCAACGCTGGGGCACCGGGGTGATCGGTCGGGCGTTCGGCCCCGTCATGATCGTGTGGTTCGTCGTGCTGGCGCTGCTCGGCGCGGCCCACATCCGCGAAGATCTCAGCATCCTGCGCGCCGTCTCCCCCACCTACGCGATCGAGTTCGTGTTCGCGAACCCACTCATCGGCTTCTTTGCGCTCGGCGCGGTCGTGCTCGCCGTCACCGGCGTCGAGGCGCTCTACGCCGATCTCGGCCACTTTGGCCGGCGCCCCATCGTGCTCGCCTGGTTTGCGCTCGTCATGCCGTCGCTTCTGCTCAATTACTTCGGGCAGGGCGCCATGCTGCTCGCCGACCCCTCGACCGCATCAAACCCATTCTTTCACCTCGCGCCGGCGTGGGGCCGCATCCCCCTCGTCATCCTCGCGACGCTCGCCACGGTGATCGCTTCGCAGGCGGTGATCTCGGGGGCGTTCTCGGTGGCCCGGCAGGCGGTGCGACGTTCGTTGCTGCCACGTCTCCGCGTCAAGCACACGTCACGGAACAACATGGGGCAGATCTACCTACCGCTCGTGAACTGGGTGCTGTTCGTCGGCGTCGTGCTGCTCGTCGTGACATTCCAGAGTTCGACCGAACTCGCCGCGGCCTATGGGCTCTCGGTGACCGGCACGATGCTGCTCGAACTCTCGCTGTTCCTCTTGCTCGCACACGCCGTGTGGCAGTGGCCGACCTGGCAGGTGGTGCTGCTCGGCGCGATCATCGGCGGCCTCGAGTTGCTGCTCTTCGCCGCGAACGCGATCAAGATTGCCTCGGGCGGTTGGGTGCCGCTCGCCATCGCGGCGGTGTTCATTACGATCATGCTGACCTGGCGCCGGGGTGCCGAAGTGCTGTTCGGCAACCGTGCCAAGCTCGAGGGGTCCCTGCCGGAGTTCGTGAGTGGGCTGCGGCGGGATGCGGTGCAGCGGGTTCCTGGCGTCGCGGTCTACCCGCACGGCAACCCCGAGACTGTCCCGCTCGCACTGCGCGGCAATGTGAAGTTCAATCGCGTGGTGCACGAGCACGTCGTGATCATCACGATGGTCCACGTCGCGGTGCCCTATGTGGCTCGCGCCGACCGCATCGTCACCATCCCGCTCGGCGACCCCGACGACGGCATCGTCCAGGTGCTGTATCGGATCGGCTTCAACGACAACCAGGATGTGCCGCGGGCGCTGCGTCAGGCGATCGACCACTCGCCGGAGTTGCACTTCGCCCCGGAGGACGCCATGTACGTGCTCTCGGTGTTCCGCATCGAGCCCGGCCGCTCGCGAGTGATGGCCCGGTGGCGCAAACAACTTTTCCGGTGGCTCGAGCGCGGTTCGGCGAACCGCACCCATGTGCTGCACCTCCCGCCCGAACGCACGATCATCGCGGGCGCCGAGGTGGAGTTTTAGCCGCGCCGGTCGCGTTTCTCTCAAGGTGACTGCGTAGCCTCGCGAGCACCAAGCGTTCGGGCGCCCGACCCGACGTCGTGGCGAACGAAGGAAGCACATGTCACAGCTCGACTCGCAAGACATCATCGACTTTCCCGGCACGCCCACCGTGGTGGTGCGGGTCACCGACTACCCGGTGGCTGAGATGCCGCAGTTCATGGACCCGGCGTTCACCGCGCTCGGCGAGGCGATCGCGGCCGGCGTGTTTGTGCCGGTCGGACCGGCCTTCTCTCGACACGAGTACGTGCCGACCGAGACCGCCTCGTTCGAGGTTGGGTTCCCGGTCACCGCGCCGCTGCACGAACCCGTGACGTTCCGCGACTACGAGGTCGTTCCGTCAGAACTGCCGGCCGGTCGCATCGCCATCGCGAAGCACCGTGGCGGCTACCACTCGCTCGGCGACTCGTGGGGCGCCTTCATGCAGTGGGTCGAGCAGCAGGGGCTCACCGCCGGTCTGCCGTTCTGGGAGGCCTACGACACCGAGCCCACGCCCGACATGAACCCCGACGACCTCATCACGGGGCTCGCGGTTCCCGTCTCCTAGTTCGCGGCCGCAGGCAGCTTCCCGGCAGGGTCGTTGCCGCAGGTGCAATAGAGCTCGAGGCCGTTGAGCAGGATCGTAATTTCGGTCTCGAAGTCGTCATCGGCGGCAATCGAGTTCGCCTCGGCCTCGAGCGGGTAGCCTCCCCCGAGCTCGAGGCGCATCTGCTCGCGCCGCTCGTTCTCGAGGTGGCGCTGGCGCCCGAGCGACGCGCGCCCCGAGAGCCAGATCAGGATGATGTTGCGCGCGTACCGGGGCGCCACCCCGGCTGTCTGCGCGTACGACAGGAGCATTTCAGCGAACTCGAACGACTCCTGGCCGAGCCGAGACTGGTGTTGAAAGAGGTCGAGTAACTCGCCCGAGTGCGTCTTTGCAATGCCTTCAAGCAGGCCGCGCAGACCACAGCGCCCGCATGCAGTGTCGGGCGTCGCGTCGGGCAGCACGAGGCCGAGTTGGCGCTCTTTTGCCTCGTGCCACACCGCATTCATCGACTGAAAATAGGTATAGATGGCGTTCGGCGCCACCCCGAGCTCGCGTGCAACCATGCGCAACGACACCGCGCTGATGCTGCCTTCGCGTTTCAGAACGCGCATCGCTGCGTCGAGGATCACCCGCTGATCAATATCGCCCCGAGGGCCGCGTCTTGTCATAGTTCATCAACTGTACTCATGAGGGTGCATGTATACGTCGCGGCGAGCCGCAGTGCGTGAATGCCTCAGTCAAGGCCGCCTCAGGATCGGCAAGCAGCGTGGGCTGAGGCACCGCTGCAAACCTCAGATTGCGGTTCTGCACGACCATGCTGCCCGGAGTGAAGCTACCACTGGTCCAGTTGCAATATGGAATCGCCCATGCAGTCGGGATGTCGCTGAAGTCATCGCTCACGGTGAGTCAGCCCGAGTCACTAACTCGGACGTCGAACTGGTCGCCGAAGTCCGCGCCGAGCCCTACGGTATCGACCCGAGATGCGGCATCGAACCGTGCGAGCCCGGTGCCTTCGACACCCGGTAGCGCATCCTTCTCGGCACGGAATTGCACGGTCGAACCGCCCCGATTTCGACGTGGCCCGACCATACACTCTTCCGTACCGACCATTTGATCTGTAGAATTGACTGCATGTTCGAATTGTCAGCTCCCAAGCACCGTGCTGGCGCCCGCGAATGGGCCGCGCTCGCGGTGCTCGTGCTCGCCGTGACGCTGCTCGCAATCGACGGCACCGTGCTCTCGCTGGCCGTTCCGTCGCTCAGCGAATCACTGCATCCCACCGCGACCCAGCTGCTCTGGATCGGCGACATCTACTCGTTCGCCCTCGCGGGCTTGCTCATCACGATGGGGAACGTCGCCGACCGCATCGGACGCAAGAAACTCCTGCTGCTCGGCGCGCTTGGCTTCGGCGTCGCGTCGGCGGTTGCAGCGTTCGCGCCGACCGCCGAGGTGCTCATTGCCGCCCGCGCGGTGCTCGGCCTCAGCGGCGCGACCCTCATGCCGTCGACACTGTCGATCATTCGGCACATGTTCCGCGTGCCGAAGCAGCGCACCCGCGCGATCGCCATCTGGTCGGCCGGTGCGGCCGGCGGCGCTGCCCTTGGCCCCCTCGTCGGCGGCTTCCTGCTCGAGCACTTCTGGTGGGGCTCGGTGTTCCTCATCAACATCCCCGTCATGATCGTGCTCGTCATCGCCGGCGCCTGGCTGCTGCCCGAGTCGAAGAACCCGACCGCGAACTCGATCGACGTGCTCTCGTCGGTGCTCTCGATCACGACGCTCGTGCCCATCATCTACGCGGTCAAGGGGCTCTTCAGCGGCGACTTTGGCGTGATCGCCATTGCGATGCTCGTCGTCGGGCTCACGAGCGGCTGGTGGTTCATCCACCGGCAGCGGCACCTCGCAACGCCGCTATTCGACCTCGAGCTCTTCAAGGTGCCCGCGTTCCGCGGCGCGGTCGTCGCGAATGGCCTGTCGATCTTCGCGCTCAGCGGGCTGCTGTTCTTCTTCTCGCAATACCTCCAGCTCGTGCGCGGCCTGGAGCCGCTGCAGGCGGGGCTCGTCGAGCTCCCGGCGATGGTTGCCTCGATGATCGTCGTCGTGTTCGTCGGCATGTTCGTGGGTCGCCTCGGCATGGGTGGCAGCATCGGCATCGGCCTGCTCGGCGCCGGCCTCGGCCTCGCGGGTATCGTCGTCGCCGAGGGACTCGAGGGCTTCGTCGTGCTCATCGCAGCGCTCGTCATCGCCGGCTTCGGCATCGGGCTCGCCGCGACCGTCTCAACGGATGCGGTGGTCGGCTCAGTCCCCCGAGCTCGCGCCGGCGCCGCCTCGGCGATCTCCGAGACCGCCTACGAGCTCGGCGTTGCCCTCGGCATCGCGATCCTCGGCTCGATCATGACCATTGGCTACCGCCAGCGGCTGCCCGACCTCGGCGAATTGCCGGGCGACACGCAGCACGCGGTCACCGAGTCGCTCGCGGGCGGACTCGAGGCGCTCGGCGACACGAACGCCGGCCTCGTCGAGCAGCTGCAACATGCGTTCACCGGTGGCATGCAGTTCACGGCACTGGTCGCGGCGGGTATTCTCGTGGTCGCCGGCATCAGTGCCTGGCGCACGATCCCTCGCAAGTTCGAGGTCGACGAGCAGACCGGCACGATTGAAGTGGTGACGCAGCGGTGACGAGCGAAACAACACGCAACTCCGAGCGTACGCGGCGAGAGATCTTGACCGCAGCGCGAGACGAGCTCAAGGTGCGAGGCATGGCCATGTCGCTGCAGCATGTCGCGACCACCGCTGGCATCTCGAAGAGCGGCCTGTTGCACCACTTCGCGAGCAAGAATGAGCTCCTCCTCGCCGTACTCGAGGAGTACCTCGTCAACATCCGCCAGGGTGTGCGCGACTACGTCGATCTCGCCGAGAACCGCCCCGGTAAGACGCTCCGGGCGTACGTGCGAGCCCTGTGCGATCCGGAGTCGACGCTGCGGGTGGAGTTCGGGAACTTCGCCGACATCAGCATGCACCTCGGCGATGTCCAGGGCGTCGACGCTCTGGAGGAAGAAGACAACCTCTACTGGCGGGAATTTCTCGCGAACGATGGGCTTGACCCCGAGCGCATCTTGCTCGTGCGCTATGCCGCCGAGGGCCTCGCGAACGCGAGCTGCTATGATCCCGCCGTGTTGGCCGAAGATCTGCCGCGCGCGCTGCCCATGCTGCTGCGCATGACCGAGGAGTAGCTACCCGCCGCCCTACTGGGTGAGTTGTTCGGCGAGCATGACGATGATGCCGCTTGGCCCGCGCAGATACGTGAGCAAGAGAATCTCGCGGTAGTTGGCGACACTGCGCTGTGGCGTGCAGCCGTGCCGGGCGGCGATCGCGCGCGGTCACCGAGGGTTCCCACAGGCATGCCCTACACTCGCGGCGTGACCACCGAAGCAGCTGCCGCACACCTGGCCGCGGTGGATGCGGCAGTCGAGTTCGCGATTGAGCGGCGTGGCTTGCTCACTGCCCGCGACCTTGCCGACCATGCCGGTTACAGCCCGTTTCACTTCTCACGGCTCTTTCTCGCCCGCACCGGAATTGGCCCCGGGCAATACCTCTCTGCCCTGCGCATCGACGCGGCGAAGCGGCTGCTGCTCGCCGATCGCGACCCCGTGATCGACGTCGCGGCGGCGGTCGGCTTCGACTCGCTGTCGAGCTTCAGTCGCCGGTTCAAGGAGTCGGTCGGCGTGGCTCCCGCGCGACTGCGCCGGCTCGCCGACGAGGTTGCCGACCGCCCGCCACAGCCGTTCGCGCTCGTGCCGAATACTCCGGCTTCGGCCCGCGTGCGGCTCGAGCTTCCTCCGGACTTCAGCCAGCGTGGCGACGCCAGCATCTGGGTCGGCTGGTACCCGCAGCCTGCGCCGATCGGCCTGCCGAAAGCGGGGATGCTCGCCGCCGGAGTCCCGGAGGTCTCGCTACCGCTGGCGCCGGGCGCACCGTACCTGCTCGGGTTCGCCGTCGCGGCGCACAGCAACGCACCCGAGCAACTTGTCCCCGCACGGCCGATGGTCGCGGTGCATCCGGGCCCAATCGCCGGGCCGTGCGACGTGACGTTGCGATTCGCAGGCGCAACGCACGCACACGTGCCGCTGCTGTCAGCACTGCCGGCGCTGTGCCGGCACATTCGTGTGTGATGCGCTCGAAACTCCCAAGACCGCAAATTAGGACAAACCTCGCCCGGGTCACATTCATACAGTAGGCATCAGAGCGCGGCACTAGGGCCGCGCTACAACCACTAGGAGGAATCATGGCTCGCGAACTCGGCACCTCGACCTGGCTCGACCTCAACTCGACCGACTTGGCCGCCGCCAAGGAGTTCTACACCGGCCTATTCGGTTGGCGTTTCGACGACGCCGGCGAGGCATTTGGCCACTACAACATGGTCTATAGCGGCGACGCACTTGTTGGTGGGGCGATGGACGTCGCCGGCATGACCTGCCCGGCGGGCGACCCACTCCCCTCGTCGTGGGGCGTCTACCTCGCGGTTGACGATGTGGATGCCCGGGTCGCGACGGCGCTCGAGCACGGCGCCACCGTCGTGGTCGAGCCCGGTGATGCCGGTGACTCCGGCCGCTTCGCCGTGGTCCTCGATCCGACCGGGGCCGCGATCGGGCTTTGGAGCGCCGGGACGATCGACGGCTACGAGTTCACCGGCAACCCGGGATCCCCCGTGTGGTTCGAAGACATGAGCCTCGAGTTCGATCGCTCGAGCGAGTTCTACACGAAGGTGTTCGGCGCCAACCTCGTGCCGATGGGCGAGCCGATGGAGGGTGACAGCTTCCGCTACGCGACGAACGGCACGCCCGACAGCGCAACCTGGGGTCTCTGCGACGCTGCCGGCTTCATGCCCGCCGAGGCCGCGGGCTGGCGCATCTACTTTGGTGTCGAGGCGAGCGACGCGGCCATCGCCCGCGTGCAGGAACTCGGCGGCAAGGTGCTTGACGGGCCGACCGATTCTCCCTTCGGGCGCATCGCCACGATCGCCGACCCTACCGGCGCGACCTTCCAGATCTCGGCCATGAGCGAGGCGGTCCCCGAGGCCTAGCCCGACTTGCGGTCCGGGCCGCTCCGGCGCATTCGTTGTCGGGGCGACCCAGCGATGCCAAGCCGGTCGGGTGCTTCCGACCGGTCATGTCGTCACCGCGCGAACGGTCCGAAGTCGACGAGTGCTGTGTTCACTGCGGCGACGACGCCGAAGGCGATGCCCCAGCCGAGGTTGGTGATGATGCCGAGGGCCACCGCCCCGGCGCCGAGAATCACTATCCTCAGCACAATCTCGAGCACGGGCACGTCGAACACCGACTGCGGTGAGACGAAGAGTGCCCACAGGGCGACGGCAACTACCAGGACGGCGACGAGGCCGACCCATTGGTGCAGGAGCGGTCCACCGGAACCGAGCTGCCATCCCCAAATCCCGAGGCTGACGAACGCGACCACCTCGACGAGAAACGCCACGACGTCGTTTGCGTTGACGTCGCCCATGTCGCTCCCTCGCTCAGGTGTGGTGCTGCGTCGGGTGATCCCACGTTGGCGCGGTAACGCGCTCCCAGCTTGCTAGGCCGAGACGGCCACTGTAGCCGCGCTGCGCATCCGCGCGACGAGGTCGTCAAGCCAGGCACCGACGTTCTTTCGGGCCTCGGGTGTGTCAGGGAATCGGCATCGCAGGTGAATGCCGGCGTGGTCGGTGATGAACCAGATCATCACGCCGTCGGTGCGAATGCCGGCGCCGATGTATTGCGCGTCGAGTGCTTGCGGATCGAGTGACACCGGCAGGCGGCGCATGTCGAGCCACGACACCGCGAACATGCCGGGCACCTCGGGCATCCCACCCCAGGGCGCCATGATCTCGTCAAGCGGATGCGAGCCGAGGCGCAGCGACTCCTTGATCGCGGCCGAGCAGACAGCTGGGTCGGCATCGTCTGACTCGAGGATCGAGTTAGTGATGAACCAGCCGACCGAGTCATGCCAGCGATCCTCGTATCTGCTGTGCACCGGGAACAGCGTGCGCAGCGGCACACCGGCGAGCGCCCGCGTCGTGCTCGTCATCGCCGAGATGGTCAGTGCGAGCGCCGAGCCACCGCGTTGCCGAGCCGCGTCGGAAAACGCGGCGAGTCCGTCATGGTCGAGCACGTCGCGCACCACCACGCGTTCGGGCTGCGGCGTCGGTTCGCCGAGCGGCAACGGGAAGGCAGGCATGCCGCCGTTGCCGGCGGCGATGAGTTCGCGCCAGCGCTCATGAATCTCGGCGGGTGCGGCCGGGCGGTCGCGAAGTGCTTGCGTGTGCTCGGCGAAGGCCGGGGCGACTTTGCGCGTCGGTCGCTGGCCGGCACGCACGTCGGCGAGCGCGTCGAATAGGTCGCGGACGATGACGAGCATCGACCACATGTCGACGTGCGTGTGGTCAGACGCGATGACGAACGTTGGTCCGTCGGCCGTCTCAATCACGCAGAGGCGGTGCGACGGCCCCGACAGCGGGCGGCAGTGCGCATCCAGCACATCTTGGAGGGCCGCGTTCATGGTCTGTCCTGGCGCGACCTCGTGTTCGACCCAGTTGCCGGGACCAAAGGACACCTCGTGCAGCGTTGGAGTGCCGGCACCGTCATTGACGAACGCGGTGTGCAGCGTGCCGTGTGTCGCGACCACCGCTTGCCACGCTTCGGCGAGGTCATCGCGATCGACCTGCGCGGTCAGCCGAAACGTAATACCCATCCAAGAGCCGGAGCGGTCGCCGAGCCCGGCATGCCGCGCCTGGTCGAAGGATGCGGGGAGGGCGCGCCCCAGCGCCGCCACCGGGAGTTCGTAGCTGTGCAACGGTCCGAATGGCAGGTTGAGGTAGGACACGTGCGTGAGACGCATGGCGCTACTATATGCGCAACACAGCGCGGGTAGGACGGCGGCGAAATGCACAAGTTTGAGGTTGACGGGGCACGACTAGCCTGGGCATTTAGCGATGAAGACGGCCAGCCGGTGGTGCAGTTGCACGGCCTCACGTCTAGCCGTTCGCGCGACCGGGTGCTCGACCTCGACCTGGGCCGTGGGCTTTCTGGCACCCAGCTGCTCCGCTACGACGCGCGTGGCCACGGGCATTCGACCGGCCGCCCGGTGCCCGACGACTACCGCTGGACCACGCTCGCGGACGACCTGCTGCGCCTGCTCGACTACTGGTTCCCCGGCGAACAAGTGCACGGGGTCGGCCCGTCGATGGGCACCGGTACGCTGCTGCACGCCGCGGTACGCGAGCCCGATCGCTTCAGCGGCTTCACGCTGCTGCTGCCACCGACCGCCTGGGAGACCCGGGCCGAGCGTGCCGACGAGTACGAACGCGCGGCAAAGTTCATCGAACAGCACGGCGCCGCGCGGCTCATCGCCGCGCACCGCTCGATGGAGCAGCCACCCGCCTCGGTCGGGCACCCCGACAGCGTGCCGCACGTGAGCGAGCAGTTGCTGCCGTCGGTGTATCGCGGGGCCGCGCTGAGCGATCTTCCTTCGCCCGAACAGCTCGCGTCGCTGACCCAGCCGACGACGGTGCTCGCGTGGATCGACGACCCGGCGCATCCGGTCTCAACCGCCGAGGCGCTCGTATCGCTCATGCCCAACGCGACGCTGCAGATCGCCTCGACCCCCGCGGATGTGCAGGAGTGGCCGGCCGTACTCGCCGCGGACGTCGCCCGGGAACACGGCTCGGACGTCAACGACGAAGGCGTCGACTGAGCCTTCGTCACCACCGACGACTTCAGCTGCATCCGGCCGAAACTGACCCACGGCGTCGGGGTCCACTCGTGCCCGCACACCGGGCACACCAACGGCGCTCCCTGCTCATAGGTGTAGGCCTCCGAGTACTCGGGGTAAGGGGGAAGCGTTACCTGGTCAGACGCGGAATTGCACCTTCACGGTGGTGCTTGACGCCCGTAAGATTACGCTATCGCTGGCCTCGGCTCGCGCGCTGCCGGCGTCGAGGTCACTCCCCACGCTCAGCAGCGGCCCCGCGCGGACGGCTCCCAAACCCGTTGACCGCGCAGCAGATCTGCGGGTGCGCAAGGCACCTCCGGGTCTGTGGCGTAGTGTCGCCGAACAACCACGCCGCGTCCTGGCGCCGTGGACTGGCGTCCCTGAACGCCGACGTTGGAAGGGCACACGCGATGCCGCAGTACATCATTTACTTCAACCAGCAGTGGGTCGGCGAGCATAGCCTCGAGTGGTTTGCCGAACGCGGCCCGCTCGCCACCGCTGCCGTCGAGGAGATGCGGAAGGCCGGGGTGCTCATATTTGCCGCAGGCGTCGATGACCGCGTGGATACGGCGGTCACCGCCGAACCGACCGGCGCCGGGGCAAAGATTACAAACGGACTCTTCGCCGAGTCGGAGCAGCACCTCGGTGGCTTGACGCTCATCGAAGTCGCGGACGACGCTGCGGCCGCCGATTGGGGCGGCAGGCTGGCCGAGGCCTGCGGCTGGCCGCAGCAGATTCGCCGCGTCGACTGACCGAGCTACAGGATGGGCGTCGTGGGCTCGAGGAGCTTGCCTTCGTGCGACCAGATGTAGATCACGTCGTCGCCCGGCAGCAGGACGAGAGCGTCGCCACTGCCGTCGCCGTTGTCGTCCTCATCCTCGGCCTCGGCCTCGGCCTCGGCACCGTTGTCCGCGAGCAGTCGTTCGCGAAGCGTTGCCGGGAGAGTCCGGCCGAGCGACCAGAGCGGTGCACTTTCAGACCTGCGCGACCGCCGCGAGCGGATTGGTGACGAAGCCCCATCCCTCGACAAGCACGAGCTCATCGTGCCTGGCCCGCGCCTGTTCGTCGCCGCTGCGATCTGCGAGCCGGTCACTTCGTCACCTGGGATCTCGACGCTTCGCCCCCATACCGATGAGGTTCTCCATGAAACACACCGGGCGAATAACTATGGCGTGCAGGCCGAGCGAAGCAAGGTGCTTCTCAGTTTCACGCTTCGACTCAAAGTGTCCGATTCCCGAGTTTCGCTCCGCTCCGCCGACGCGGCCTGGGCGCCGCCGGTGCGACGAAGCTGCGGGCATGCTTTCACGACGAGATCACCAACATCATGACCGTCACGACGAGCGCAGTGCATGGGTGAACCAGATGTGCCAGATTGGACTCACATGAGCGCGGGCGTGAGGTGGATGGAGCGGCATCAGATCGTGCTCTACGTCGCAGGGATCGGCGCAGGGGTAGCCTGTGGCTTACTCTGGCCGACTGTGGCGGGCCGCGCCGAGGTAGTGGTTCAGCCCATCCTCGCGCTGTTACTGTTCGTCACCTTCCTTGGAATCCCGATGCGCAAGGTTGGCAGGGGGCTTCGCGACTGGCGGTTCCTCTCGACGGTGCTGGTGCTGAATTTTGTGCTGGTGCCGCTCGTGGTCTGGCCGCTTTCGCGGTTCGTCGCGCACGAACCGGCGTTGCTCGTCGGCGTGCTCGTGGTGTTGCTGACGCCTTGCGTCGATTACGTGATCGTGTTTGCACGGCTCGCGGGCGGTGACGCGCAACGGCTTCTGTCGGCCGCACCGATCCTCATGCTCGGGCAGTTGCTCCTGCTTCCGGCCTTTCTCTGGATCTTCGTCGGGCCCGGTGTCGTGGGACCCATCGAGCTGACGCCGTTCATCGAGGCATTCGTATTCATCATCGCGCTACCGCTGTTGGCTGCAGCTCTGACGCAGGCCGCCGCCGCTCGATGGCGGGCGGGACGGATGCTCGAAGCCGCAGGCAAGTGGGCCATGGTGCCGCTCATGGTCGCCACTCTGGCCGTGGTCGTGGCGTCTCAAATCGGTGGTGTCGGTGCGCGCCTTGGTTCGCTCGTCGTTGTGGTGCCCGTGTTCGTGGCCTTCGTCGTCGTCATGGTGCCGATCGGGATGCTCGTAGGTCGCATCGCCAGACTCGAGACCTCGGGACGGCGCGCCGTGGTGTTCAGCGCCGCAACGCGAAATTCACTCGTGGTGTTGCCGCTCGCGCTCGCGCTTCCGGCGACGTTGAGTCTGGCGCCGCTCGTTGTTGTCACACAGACGCTCGTCGAGCTCGTGGCGATGGTCGTGCTCGTTCGGCTCGTACCGCGACTCCTGCCCGCGGCCGAGCGGGGTTCTCGCATGCGCGATCATGGGTAGCGCCGGGCACGCCGCGGCAATGCTCGACGAGAGGAACACTGCTTGAACCGGTGGCTGCTGTTGAGTGGTGCGATCGTCGCCGAGGTCACCGCAACGCTCTCGCTCCGGGCGACGACCGAGCATCAGGATTCCGCAAAAAACGGTGGCTCGCACCGATCGCACTCTGCTACTTAGCCGCATTCACGTTTCTCGGGCTCACGCTGAGTTCGGGGATGCACGTTGGCGTGGCCTACGGCCTCTGGACGGCGATCGGCATCGTGCTCGTCGTCGTCGCGGCGCGCGTCATTTGGAATGACCACTTGAGCCGACGGATGCTCGTCGGAATCGGTCTCATCGTGATTGGTGTTGTCTTGATCGGGGTCGCGTCCGCGGCCGAGGTACCTATTTCCCGTTGACCTCGGCCTCTTCTGACGAACCCCGATCTACGCGGAGTTTTGACTGCCGACGGTACAAGTCGGCGCGATCGCGTCGATCTCGCGCGCAAAGATCAAATATTCCGAGCGCAACACCTTCCTGCCGCATTTCTCCGGTCCGGAGGTACCAGGCGCTCGCGCTCTCGTTGGGCGGGACCGGCATACCGTGGATCGGCCACTTCCAGTCGCCTTGCACGATCGATGCTGACACGCCAGCGTCAAGTTCATTTGCTTCTGACGCATCGGACAAGCGCAAGGTTGGTGTCGTTCGAATCCGACCCACACCGTGCCGTCATCGCCAACAGCATCTCGGCATGCTGCCCGAAAAACAGGGCGGATGGATTAACCCATTTCCACGGTTGCATTTTTCTCGAAGTAATTGGCACGGCACGCGACATTTGGTGGGCATTCGGATCGACCGGAATGAGAATTTCGGAAGTCTTGTCGCTCGGCGAAGCCCCAGCGGACCTATAGATGATGCCGTCCAGCAACAAATACTGACCCCAATCAAGTGGGATCAGCTGCCTTGCCTTTTGCTGGCCCCCGCTCATGGCATCACCCTCTGACGCATCAATCTCGAAGCTCTCCGGCACGCGCATGCCGCGCGACGATGACGTTGCGAGACCTAGTTCGCGGTCACGCCCCTTTGTACCCTAGGCCCATGCCGCTCTTGCGCTCCGAAGCCACCAATACGGCGCTGCGCCTGTCCTGGTCGCTCGGCGCATCGGCCGACGCGGTCTGGACTTGTCTCACGAACCCGCCGCACCTGCGCCTGTGGCTCGGAGATATTGCCGACGGTTCGGTTGCAGAAGGCGAGACCTTCGCCATCGACCACGGCGACGGCTACCAGTGCCGCTCAGCCGTCGAGTTGTATGACGCGCCCCGTGCGTTGACCTACTCGTGGACCTTCCCGGATGAGCACCGGACGCTGGTCGCATGGACACTCACGCCCCGCAGCTCGGACACGGTTCTCGACCTGAACCACACCGGTCTCGACGAGCTCGTGCGCTCGTATTTCAGCGGGTGGATGACTCACCTCACATTCCTCGAAGGAGCCGCGGTGGACGCGCCGATACCGAGCCAGATGTTTTGGCCGCTGCACGACACCTTCGCTCGCCTGAACGGCTGATGCGCGCCCGGCAAGACGCGTGCGCCTGAGTTAGAGGTCGTCGGTGCGCTTCAATCGCTTCCGCAGCGTTTCTAGAGCGACGAGGACTTCTTCGCATCCCTGTTCAGAGAGCGGCACCACGGTTGATTCGTGGGGATCCCGTAGTCGAGCTCGGCATCGCGCAGGTAGCCGACAACGAGTTTCTCGAGGCGTCGGCTCTCGTGACGGATCTTGTGCTGCGTGCACGCGCGAGCAGGTATAGCTTGAACTCATGCCACGCGTCGTCGACTTTGTGAACGTAACCACCGCCGGGCTGGAGTCTTCGCCCATCCCCGACGCCCTTGCGGGCCTCCGGGCCAATGAGGCGCGCTACATGCACAACAAGTACGACATCACCTTCACCACCGAGCCTGCGGAGGGAACGGAAACCCTCGCTTGGGTGACAAAGATTCTCGCCGACGGCCGCAAGCGCGCGGTTGGCTTCAAGCTCTCCGACGGCATGGACGTGCCCAACGAGCTCGGCTCGTTCAAGTTCGCCCGGCAGAAGTCGAAGCTTGCCGGCACGATCCGTGGCTCCTACTTCGTGATCAAGGGCGAGCACTGACGCACCTCAATCCCCGCGCGGCCTCATGGCCGCCTCGACGCGACGCGGCGACATGTGTACCCGCGTAGTCAGGTCTTCGCCGGGGAAGATCTCGTCGATGCATTCTTGCCAGAAGACGACGTGATGTTTGTCGAGCCAGTGTTCGGAATGGTCAGCTGACTGCCCGTTCTCGCCCTGCACGCTGTACCAGTAGAGATAGTCAACGCCGTCCACGACTTCGTGGAAGATCGTCTCGACATACATCTCTTCCGGTTCGAGAGTCTCCCGCACAGCATCCTGATTCGCGTTCAGAAATGCCATCCACTCATCAACTTTGGCGCGCCCCTTCTCGCACCCGAAACCGGGTTAGCTCGATTCGCATACGACCACCCAACCATGCGAGGTGCGTCGCCGACGAGTTGAATCACGAACATGGCGGGCGGGCGGGCGACGTTTACGGGGCGCTCCACGGATTGAGGATCGGTACGTCGAGTGCGGCAAAGTCCTTGACGTTGCGCGTCACAATGGACAGGCCATGAACCGCAGCCGTCGCCGCGATAAGTGCGTCGCGTTCAGGGCGCGGGTCCGGCACGCGAAGGCGGGCTGCTCAACGAGCAACCGGGACATCGACGGGCAAGATCCGCCCGGCGAATGCATCCAGCAACTCATCGTCAAGCCAGGCATGCAGGCGCTCTCCCTGCAGCGCGTCGCGGCGCGCGATTCGACCAATGCCGACCTCGACCTCCAGCACCGTGATTGCCGACAGATACAGATCCGACGGCGCGCGGCGAGCTACCCACGCTCGCACGCGAGAGTCGGCCAGCCTCGCAGACTTTCGCAGTTCGTCGCCGGAGGTTCCAACCTCATATTGGGATTCCTGGCCCAGCATCATCCCTCAGCGGAAGTTCTCGCGCGTCGCGCGACGAGGTGCCCTCCGTTCTCCGGAAGAGCAGTGGCAGTGGCTTCATCGTTCTCGGAGATGTTTGAAAAACTCATCGGAATTCCTAAACCTGTCCAAAACGACGAGCGGTCCATCAGCTGAGCATGCACATGGGGCTCGCTGCTATTGCCCGAGTTGCCGCAATACCCCACGAGACCACCAGCGCTGACCCGTTGCCCGTTCGACACCGCCAAAGACCCCTGCTTCAAGTGCGCCACGACCGCATAGACTCCGTCGTCACCGCGAATAACTAGATGGTTTCCGATCACGAACCCTGGGCCACCCAACTCCCGAAGTGCGCCTTCGATCATCATGTACACGATGCCCCACCCATTCGATCGAGCGCGGTGATCCCGCCGCCAACCAGAAGCGCGGACCACAGTGCCTCCGATCATGGCGTACACCGGTTGCCCAAACGTGGGGTACCTATTCGGGTCGCTCATCATGGCCCGGCCAAACTCGGGACGGGGCGCTTGAATATCGTCGTACACGAGGTCGATTGCATAGGCTTGTCCGTACGCCCGAACACCATGGCTCGGAACGGCAGACGCCGGACTATTCAACGCCTGCCAGCGTCCGACAACGGGAGCAAGCACAGATCGTGTAGATTCCTGCGGCAGAAGACGTGGAACCGAGAACGTCAGCACGACACAGAGTGCGGCAATCGCCATGGCGACCCAGACCACCGCGTTCCGATACGGCAATATCGCTTCGACAGTGACAAACCGGCCGAGTACGGCATTGCCGATGAGAATCCCGGCTGCCGAAAAGTAAAGCGACCCGCGCACACGATAGATCGCACGCACGACACGCATCATCGTCCCGCACCTGTCAGGCATGCAAGCAACGGAACAATGCGGGCTGCAGGAACCTCGTAACTCCCTCGCGCACTCTGCCGCACCCAGCCAGCCGCGACGAGCTGCCGTAAGTGATGGTGCAGTTTCCCCGTGGTTCCAAGCGACGCGATCTCAGAAAGTTCCGCGGTTGTATGCACGCCCGAGAGGATGTGCCGAATGAGTTCCAGGCGTCCGGGGTGCCCCAGCGCGCTGAACGCCCCAGCGAGGTCTGACCAGTCGGTTTCAAGCAGACCGTCACTGCCAGTACTCTGCTGCCATGCAACGGGTGCGCCGTCAGGCAAGTTAAGGCTGCCGACAATCATGACCGCACCACCGACCGTACTGGGGTGATCCTCACGTCGCGCTTGCAGTTCGCGAAGCGCCCAAAACTGCTCCTCGTCAGACCCTGGAGTCGAAATCGAGATCCGCGGCTTGTCTTCCCACTCGGATTCAAGCTGCCCCACACGCTCGCTTAGGTCAGAGAGCTGTAAGCGGAGGTCTTCAAGATCACGTCCCATACTCCAATAGTACGGTACTCCAGATAAGCAAACTAACCTTTAGCGATGGCATCACCCAAAAGCGAGCTTCTTCCAGTCGTAGCCCCATTGAGAGCCCGAACGCCGGACCTCGCTGCGGGGTCCGGCGTTCGCGCCAGAGGTTGAACCGGAACGCGACTCCACGTTGAAGCGGAACTCCGCCGGGTCACGTCACCATTAGCGGTGTCGTTGAGTCGCTGGGGCAGCGCGCGCATCAGTCCGCGCGTTCACGCCGTCCAATCGAGCTCTGGAACCGAATCAGATACCCATCCGGGTCCATCACGAGGAACTGACTAACCCCGGCTTCCTCGGCGTCGCTGACGCGATACCACTTCGTCTCGGGCTCCATGAATAACGCCGAGCCCACGTCACGAAGAGCACTCAAGATGGAGTCGATCTCAGGGACGCTAATCTGAAAGTTGATCCCGCGACCGAAGGGCTGGACAAGTTCACCCGTGAACCAATTGCGCCCTCTCCCGCGCTCTTCGAGCATGAGGTGGGCCGTCCCACGCGCGATGTAGGCGAACCCCTCTTCGGGTCGGTCGTACAGCACCTGGAAATTGCACAGGCCGCACCAGAAATCGAGGCTCGCGCGCACGTCAGAGACCAGAATCTCTGGCACCAGGTCAGGTTCGAAATCAGGCGTAGACACAGGTTAACTCTGCCAGGTTCGCAGGACTCGCGCCGCTCAGTCGTATATGTGGCTCAGTGCGTTGCGTCTCGCTTCGCTCGCCCAACGACCGGAGCGGGCTACACGTTGAAACGGAACTCCACCGAGTTCCGGCACATACCAACCTCACGCGCGAGGAGGCAACCGGCCGGAATCCCGAGAAGGCGAACTTGCGTAAAGCGAGCTATACACGTCAAGCTAGCTTCACATGTCAAACAAGCTTCACATGTCAAACAAGCTTCACATAGGAGAGTTCATGAACACCGAGTCACACAACGACAGCCGCACACGTTGGGGCCGTGTCAACTTCGCCGGAGGGCATGTCCCCGCGATGGCGGTTGCGATCCCTGCGGGATTGATCCTGGCCATCGGAGTCGGCGCACTGACGCTCTTGACCAAAGTCGCCCAGGGCGATCAGGCTCTGGTCATCGCCGGCGTATTCGCCCTCGTGATGTCGTGGGGTTTCATCGGCCTCATCTGGATACTGGTAGTGGATCGCTCGACTCTGCGGGGCGCAATCGACAACCCGGATGAGTCGATCGAGTCGAAGTGGCTCGACTCCGCGATGGCGGGCGCGCTCCGAGACACGATCACGTTGACCGGACTCACCCTCGCGGCTCTCGCCATTACCGGCTTCGATCTCGATGTCATGTGGGCCCTCATTGGAGTGATCGGGATCGCCTTCTTCAGCACCGTTGTGCGCTATCTCATGGCGAAGAAGCGAGGCTGATGATGAAGAATTCCCTTCAGAAACGCCGACTGGACCGCGGCTGGTCACAACAGCACCTTGCCGACGAGCTCGGAGTCTCCCGCCAGACCGTCATCTCCATCGAGCGTGGACGCTTCGACCCGTCATTGCCGCTAGCCTTCCGTCTGGCAGCGGTCTTCGACTGCAGGATCGATGAACTCTTCGATCCCCAAACCGAAGACCCTCATCCGAGTTGACACCCAGCATGCGGCCTAGGCGATGGCAAGGTTGAAGCGGAACGCGACTATACGTTGAAACGGAACTCCACCGAGTTCCGGCACGGAGCAACCTCTGGGTCGAGCGGCGATGGTGCCGCCCGCTCGACGAAAACCGTCGACAGGCTTCGCGTCGTGGCAGAGTTCGTGCGATTACAGCAGAAAGTGAACAGTGGGAAGCAGCCGTCGCCGATCTCTGGGGGCGCTTCGACTCCTTCGATCGAGACCGCGGCGTGGCAGCGATGCAGGCTTTGGCTGATAGATGCCCGGCTGAGGACGGCAGGGCAGAGTTCGAACGCGCGGGCATGTACGACTCGATGGGATTCGAGACTGAAGCCGGCGCAGAGTACGAGCGCACTCTTGAGCTCGGTCTCAACCACGACAGGCATGCACAGCTCCCCGTCCAGTATGGATCGACACTCCCTAGTCTCGGCCGCCTGGACGAGGCAATCGCCGTGCTGCAAGCCGCCCCGATGCACGCAACGACGGGCTCCGCGCCTCGTGTCGGGCTCTCTCTGGCTCTCCACAGTGCTGGACGCAAGGACGAAGCCCTCCGGGTCGCCATCGAGGCACAGATAGACGCGCTGCCGCGCTACCAGCGCTCGATGCACAACTACGCCGCCGCCCTCACCGAGTCTGCAACGTCAGACGAATCGGCCAAACGTTGACGCGGAACTCCGCCGCATTCCGGTACGTACAGCCGTCTGTCTGCCACCAGTGCCATTCGCTATGCATCATCCGTTCCCGCAGGACCTGCACGGCTCTCCGCCCTTCATCAGGTCTCAGTATCCCGACTCGCTGTCCAGCTCCGCGGCGCGCTTATCGTGGGGCCACGCCCCCCGCCGAGCTGATAGCGTGAACGTCCATGTGCGCGATCAATCTCTGGGCGGTGAACGCCGCGGCCTTCACCACCGAGTTCCAGCGATTCACCACGGAACGGCTCAGCGTCGCGCCCGTCGCCGAAGAGATGAGCATCGGCTCTAGCCGTGTGCGCAGCTCTTCGCGCGTCTTCACCCTGACAACACGCATGTGCGACTGCGACTCGCTGATCGGCCGGCGGGCCGATCCTGCCCTCGAGGACGAGATCAGCGCGGAACGCTGGCTCGGCTGGCTTCGCGAACTACCCGATCATGTCCCGCATGTCTCCCGCATCGCCGTCCTTCGCGCGTGGAACCCCGGAAACGATGTCATCACCCCGCAGCGATCGCGCAGCATCCGGATCGGCGAACTCGATGAGACGATCCTGCGCGACATCCGCGATGACATGCTGCTGACGCTCGACTATCCACGAACCTGGTAGAAGACGATCGCCCCGGTCGCCATCGACGACCGGGGCGATGCACGCAGAAGCGGCAGGTCACACGTTGAAGCGGAACTCCACCACATCGCCACAGATAGGAACGACCCCGGACCTGTGGGAAACGCCGGGCAGTGCACCCTAGCGTTGTTCCCAGTCTGATCGGGACAACGCGAAGCGTGAGTACGTGGAAGTCACCCCGAGAAACATGTCGTCATCACCTGCGCCGGTGCGCGTCATGCCGATCCGCTCCAGCACGCGGAGCGAACCGACGTTGGCGTCGACCGCCTCCGCCCATACGGACGAGAGCTTGAGCACGTCGAACCCATACTCGAGCCCCGCCGAGGCCGCCATTGTCCCCAAGCCTCGACCCCACCGAGAGGAAGGACCGATGACGAAGCCGAGTTCGCGTGTGCTCTGCTCATCGCCGTGGAGGTCCACGTATCCCACGACGTCATCTCCCGACACGGCAGACAGCCGGACGAGCTGGGGATCCGGAGCTGCGATGAATGCTACCCACCAGACAGTCAATTCCTCGACCGTCGCACGGCCGCTCCACCCGGCATGAGCAAGAAACACCGGATCAGATGCCCAATCGGCGAACGTGTCGGCATCAGACACGTCCATCGGCCGCAGGCGCAGTTTTATGAATGACAGTCCGTGCGATGCATCATGTATCGGCCCTCCTCGGATCGGAATGCCGCATCTGCCTGCGGATAGTTTGCCGCGACAAATGAACGCGCACGGTCCACGAATTCGTTCACTCGGATCACCCGACCGCGCCAGGGGAGATGACATCGAGCCCAGCCGTCTCTGCCGCTTCCCCAAGCCGACGGTCATAGGTCAAGACAGCATCCGCGTCAAGACGAATGGCAGCCTCTAGATGCAAGGCATCAAGAGTACGCAGATACTGCATCGGCAGGAAGCCAGCGGATCGATACGTTGCGCGGTCGAGGGCCGCCAGCGACACACCCTCCAAGAGTGCGCTCACTTTCGACTGGTCCCGGCCTTCCCGGACCGCCATGCGACGCAGTTCGGTCTCAAGAAGATCACTCGAGACAAGGCACGCATCCTCGCGATCAAGCCAGTTCACTAGCTCTTGAGTCTCGGGCTGAGCAACAAGCAGTGCGCCGAGCGCGGACGTATCGACATACACCAGCGGAGCGGTACTCACACCCGGTCTCCCCGCAGTTCGTCGAGGATTCGGTTCATCGGCCGGTCGCGGTCAGTCGGCTGAGGCTTCAGGTCGGACCAACCACCGACTCGCTTGGCCGGTCGCGAGATGGGTAGCGCGGACGGCGGGGCATCGAGCGGAACGATGCGCCCGACGGGGATACCGCGATTGGTCAGCACGAACGAATGCCCCTCGCTCACCTCACGCAGCACGCGTCCAGATTCGTTGCGCAACTCGCGCTGCGAGAGGCTCTCACTGTGTGCTTCAGCCGTACTCATGCACCAATCGTAGCACCCGTGCTACACGTTGAACCTGAATTCAACCGCGGTCCGGCACGGAGAACCATCTGCAGTCAGCGACTACCAAGCCCGCCCGCGCAGGTCGACGTCTCCGTCAGGCCATGTCTCGAGCGGGGCTATTGGCAGGATGAGGATCGGCGGGCCGAGCTCGTCCACGACAGATTCGCCATCACGCCCGATCGACTTCTCGCGAGCAAGGATCCTCTTCCAACCACATGACTCGTAGAACGGGACGACTTGCTCTCGACAGGCCAAGTAGCCGAACGCGAGGCGACCGCGATCGCGCATCGATTGCGCTGCCCAGCTCATGAGTTCGCGCCCGAGACGCATCCCTCTTGCATCAGCGGAGATCAAGACACCGCCGACTCCCGCGATCGCGAGGGTCTCCGTACCGACAGCGATCTCGCGGTGCGCCCATCCCACGTGGCCAATGACGCGGCCTTCGATCCGCGCCATGATGTGGACATCATGTGACGCGTAGCCGTATGGCTCTTGTGGATCCCACTCTCCGAACTCCTTGAGGTACTCGTTGTCGAAGAGCAGCCGAAGTTCACCCAGATCGGCCTCAGTGAGTTCCTGGTGGGCGAGGACCTCGATCGAATGACGCTTCACGCGTCCACCTTCCATGGGTCCACCAGTTCGACGCCGGTGTGCTGGAAGTCCTTCACATTGCGCGTAGCGCAGGTGGCCCCGTGCGCCAGGCAGATCGCGGCGAGCTGGGCGTCGGCTGTACTGACCGGCGCGCCTGCTGCCTCACGCGACGCGAGCACCTCCGCGTATCGCTCCGCCGCGTCAGTATCGAAGGCGAGCACCGACCGGCTCCCCCGATACGGCGCTACCGCTTCATCGATCCTCTGCGCCAGCTCGTCTTTGCGTTGGCCGTTCTGGAGCCTGCGCACACCGGCAAGCAACTCCGCGAGAGTGATGGAAGTGATCGCGACGTCGCCCGTCAAGGACACAAGCCACTCGATGACACGAGGCTCCGGAGAGGGCCGAAAGATCTCCGAGATGACGTTCGTGTCGAGGACGATCATTCGAAGTCCGCCGCCCTTGCAACATCATCGCGCGTCGGAATCGGCAACTCGTCAACCCCTTCGACATCCCGTGCCGCAGACAGAAGAGCCATGCCGATGTGCGGCCGTCGAGCGGCCTTCGTGAGGATGTCGCGGACCTCGGCCTCCATGGACCGCCCGTGCTCCTTCGCCTGCGATGCGAGCTGCTGCTTCACGTGGTCATCGAGACCGCGCACGATGATGGATGACATCCGGGCCACCTCCTTCTGCTATCAACCATGATAGCGCAGATGGCTGGATGCGGACAGCCCAGAACAAGCCAACGAAGCCCCGCTGATCACGAAGATCGACGGGGCCCGCGGAGCAGGATCGGCTCACATCACACGTTGAACCGGAACTCCACCACGTTCCCACACATACCAACCTCTAGTACTCACTGCAGGGCGAAGTCCGGAGCCGGAGACGCGTCAGCTCATCAGCACTCTCGGCCATCGGTTGTGCAATAATCTGCGTATGCATGCAGATATGGACGGTCCCCTGTCGACGGAGAGCGAGTATGTCGAGCTCGCGGTCGAGGTGTTCTCGATGCTCTCGGATGCGACCCGGATCCGGATCATCCTCGCCCTGCGCGATCAGGAGCTGTCGGTGAACCATCTCGCAGAGATCGTCGATAAGTCCGCCCCGGCCGTCTCCCAGCATCTGGCGAAGCTGCGCCTGGCGCGGATCGTTTCGACCCGGCAGGAGGGCACGAAGGTGTTCTACCGACTGGCGAACGAGCATGCCCGTCAGTTGGTCGCGGACGCGATCTTCCAGGCTCAGCACACGATGAGCAACGACCCGGCCCACCACCGCGGCGATCACCGGACCCCCGAGGATGTCCACTAATGCTGCGCGTCTTCCGCAACCCTACCTACGCGAAACTGTTCTCCGCCCAGGTGATCGCCCTGCTCGGCACCGGCCTGCTCACCGTCGCCCTGGGCCTGCTCGCTTTCGGCATCGCCGGCGACGCGGCTGGGTCGGTGCTCGGCACGGCGCTTACCATCAAGATGGTCGCCTATGTCGGCGTCGCCCCGCTGATCGCCGCGGTCGTCGACCGACTGCCGAAGAAGGCGGTCCTGGTCACCGCGGATCTGATCCGCCTGGCGATTGCGGTGATGCTGCCGTTCGTCACCGAGGCCTGGCAGATCTACGTGCTCGTGTTCGTGCTGCAGTCCGCGTCGGCGACGTTCACCCCCGCATTCCAGTCCCTGATCCCCTCGGTCCTCCCGGAGCCGGAGGACTACACTCGGGCGCTGTCGCTGTCGCGTCTCGCCTATGACCTCGAGGCGCTACTGAGCCCGACGATCGCCGCGGCTCTGCTGACTCTGATCAGCTACAACAACCTGTTCGTCGGCACCGCGGTCGGCTTCGCCTGCTCGGCCATTCTGGTGCTGCTCTCCCGGCTGCCTGCCCGCACTGATGACGGGCCCGTGCTGCCGTTCTGGCAGCGACTCCCGTTAGGTGCGAAGGTGTTCGCCCGGACGCCGACGTTGCGGTTCCTAATGCTCACGAACATCGTCGTCGCGGCCGGCACCGCGATCGTTCTGGTGAACTCCGTCGTCTACGCCCGCGGCGTGTTCGGGCTCGGCGATCAGTCCCTCGCTCTCGCGTTGGCCTGCTACGGCATGGGCTCGCTCGTCGTCGCGCTGAACATCCCCTGGCTGGTTGACAAGCTCGGCGTGATCCGCACCATGATCACCGGCGCGGTCGTCATCACCGCCGGGCTGGCCGTCGCCGTCATAGTTACCGCAGTCGCGACGAGCACTGGGGCGGGATGGTACGTACTGCTGGGCACCTGGGTGCTGCTGGGCATCGGCACCTCGCTCGTCAACACGCCATCGTCGAGGCTACTGGCCGACGCGTCGACGACGGCGAACCGGAATCTCGTCTACACGGCCCAGTTCGCCCTCTCCCACGCTTGCTTCCTGGTCACCTACCCAATCGCGGGGTGGCTGGGTGCCGCGAATCTGACCGGCGCGGCTATCGCGCTTCTGATCCTGGCGGCGGTCGTCGGGGCTATCGCCGTGGCGTTTGCCCGCTCCCGACTCCTGCGGGCAGACACAGACATGCCCACGGTGACGAGTCAGCTCGGCCGCTGAGCGGAAGCATTTCAGGCGGCCGCTAATGAACGCCGGATCGCGATCGTTCAATCGAGTGGCGACCGCAGCGGTTTAGTTCGAGAAGCGGAATTCCACCACGTCGTCGCAGCTAACAACCTCAGCGGACACTGGTCCGCGAGTCGCTGGCCTGATCGCGAGATAACCAGCGGCGAAGCACGTCGATCCACTCGTCGAAGGCGTCGAGGTGCGCATCATGGCTGCCGCCAGAGAGATCGACTCTGACCGTCTCAGGCCTGCGCCGGATCAGCTCGTCCTTGTCGGCATCGCTGAACATCCCGTGCTTGGCGAAAATCGCGAGCGTCGGAACCTGCAGAGCTTCCCACTCGTCCCAGCGCGGTTCATGCACAGCCTCGATCGTGCGTTGCATGACCGCGGCGTCGAAACCCGGGACGAGCCCATCATCCGTCGACTGGAGATCCGCTACCCAGGCATCAACGATCGCGTCATCACCGAGGAACTCGCGGGCAGCGGCCTCGTCCCGGAACGGAACCGGCCAGGACGCGAAGTACGCGCCGAGACCAGCAGCCTCGCGCGGATCGTCACTCCCCGACACATGACCTTCGAGCATCACGAGCCCCTCGACCAGGTCTGGGCGCGCTGCTGCTGCGAGAAAAGCAGTGTGGGCTCCCATCGACTGCCCGACGAGCGTCGCTCGACTCCCTGGGGCGAGCTCCTCGATCGCCGCCACGACGTCGCCGACGAAGGCGTCGCGGGATAGATCATCGGGAAGCCGCGTGCTCGCACCGTGCCCTCGCTGGTCCACGAGCAGGACCCGATGGTCCTGCAACGCTCGCGCCGTGCGCAGCAACTCCCGCGAGCTCCCGGCAAGCCCGTGCAGCAGCACGACGACAGGGCCGTCGCCGCCGAGGTCGGTGACCGCGATGCAGACGCCTCCGGGGCGTTGCACGACGCAGCTGGTCACGCGACCTGTAGCGGCGCGATCGCCGCGATCTGCTCACCTGCTGCGTCCTCGGCGCGGTCGAGCTCATAGTGGCTCTGCAGGTTGATCCAGAACTCGGCCGACGTGCCGAAGTACCTCGCGAGCCGCAGCGCCGTGTCTGCGGTGATCCCCCGCTTGCCGTGCACGATCTCGTTGATCCGCCGGGGCGGGACGCCGATCGACACGGCGAGCTTGTTCTGTGTGATGCCGAAGCCCTCGATGAAGTCCTCCATGAGGACCTCACCCGGGTGAATCGGCTCGATCCTGTCAGTGGTAGTCAACGATCTGCACCTCCTCTGGTCCAGCGTCGGTCCACACGAAGCAGATCCGCCACTGGTCGTTGATCCTGATGCTGTGCTGCCCGACCCGATCGCCCTTGAGCGCCTCGAGCCGATTGCCAGGCGGGACGCGGAGGTCCTCGAGAGACTCTGCAGACCCCACCTGACGTAGCTTGCGCAGCGCGACCCGATGGATCCTCGGATCGATCGAGCGCACGCGCTCACGACGCCACACCCGTTCGGTGTCCTTGTTGCCGAACGATCTGATCACGAAACCAGTGTATAACGGAGTCCGTCATTAACGCTATACGTTAAACCGGAACTCCACCACGTCGCCGTCCTGCATGACGTAGTCCTTGCCCTCGATGCGCACCTTGCCGGCCGCCTTGGCGTCCTGCATTGAGCCCGCCGCGAGGAGATCCTCGAACGAGACGACCTCGGCCTTGATGAAGCCGCGCTCGAAGTCGGTGTGGATCACGCCTGCAGCCTGGGGTGCCTTGTCGCCCTTGCGGATGGTCCAGGCGCGCGCTTCCTTCGGGCCGGCCGTGAGGTAGGTCTGGAGGCCGAGCGTGTCGAAGCCGACGCGCGCGAGCTGGTCGAGACCCGACTCATCCTGGCCGAGTGCCTCGAGCAGTTCGGCAGCTTCGTCGGCGGGCAGGTCGATCAGCTCCGACTCGGTCTTCGCGTCGAGGAATACCGCCTGAGCGGGCGCAACCAGCGCGGCGAGCTCGTCGAGCTTGCCCTGATCGGCGAGGATCGCCTCGTCGACGTTGAAGACGTAGATGAACGGCTTCGCGCTGAGCAGGCCGAGCTCACGAACGGGCTCGAGGTCGAGATCGCTGCTCGAGAGCAGCTTGCCCTCGTTGAGCACAGCGAGTGCTTCCTTCGCGGCGTTGAGCACGGACGCGTCGAGCTTCTTCCCCTTGACTTCCTTCTCGAAGCGCGGAATCGCCTTCTCGAGGGTCTGCAGGTCGGCCAGGATCAGCTCGGTGTTGATCGTCTCCATGTCGCTCGCGGGCGACACCGCGCCGTCGACGTGCACGACGTCGGGGTCGGAGAATCCGCGCACGACCTGCGCGATCGCATCCGCCTCACGAATGTTCGCGAGGAACTGGTTACCGAGCCCCTCACCCTCACTCGCGCCCTTCACGATGCCGGCGATGTCAACGAACGACACCGTTGCCGGCAGCAGCCGCTGCGAGGCGAAGATTTCGGCGAGCTGGCCGAGCCGCGCATCCGGCAGTTCAACGACGCCGACGTTCGGTTCGATCGTCGCGAACGGGTAGTTCGCGGCAAGCACCGTGTTCTTGGTCAGCGCGTTGAAGAGGGTGGACTTGCCGACGTTGGGCAGTCCGACGATTCCGATAGTAAGAGCCACGGCGCCCTAGTCTACCGGCCGGGCGGATCGCCTGCGGCGGCCCCGACAATGTCAGGGGGTCGTGCCACCATTGAGCCACATGTCAGTCAGTTTCACCGCCGTCGACTTCGAAACGGCCAACCGCTCCCCCGCCTCCGCCTGCGCGGTCGGCGTGGTGCGGGTGCGCGACGGCGAGTTCGTCGAACGCGAGACCTGGCTGATCCATCCGCCCGAAGGTCATGACCAGTTCGAGCCGTTCAACATTCAGCTCCACGGCGTGAGCCCGGAGCGCGTCGCCCGCGCACCACGGTGGCGTGAGAGCTTGCAGCGGCTCATCGACTTTATCGGCGATGACGTCGTCGTTGCCCACAACGCGGGCTTCGACATCGGAGTCATCGTCGCCGCCTCGCGCGCGAGCCGACTGCCCGTGCCCGGCATGCGCTATTTCTGCTCGCTCCGACTCGCCCGCACGAGCTACCAACTTCCCTCGTACAAACTGCCTCGCGCGGCGGCCGCCGCCGGTTATACCCTGGAGAACCACCACGACCCCCTCGCGGATGCCGAGGCGTGCGCGGCGATCGTCGTCGACGTCGCACGCACTGGCGGTTTCACCGACATGGACGAGCTTGCGAGCTCGTCCCGAGTGCAGATCCGCCACCTGCAACCCGAGGATGCGCCAGCGCACGACCAACTCGTGGCCGACGCAACATTTTGACCACCGCAAGGAGCATCCCTTGACCGCACCCCGCTGGCAGCACCTGCTTGAGCGCCCCGAGAACATCGACGCCACGGGCATCGCCATCGCAATCATCGCCGATGGGGGCGACGCGGCCTACCGCAAGTCGCTGGCTCGGTGGAACTCGCTGCGCGACCGCAATGACAAGGATGCGCAGGCCGGCATCGCGCTGATTCTCGCGGACGCCTTCGACGACCACCGCGCGATCGACGAGATCGCGGAAACGTGGCCCGAAGTGTTCCCCGAGCAGTTCGCGTGGCGCACCGTCATCGCCGAGCCTGGCGCTCGCACGCGGCGCGCGTTCGGGGCAAAGTCGCTCGCCGCGCTGCGGGAATGGGGCGAGCACGGCACCGACGCCGATCTACCGGCCGAAGCGGCGCAGGCCGCGCGGATGCTGCACCCCGACGACGCCGAAGAGGTCTACCTGCCGCTGCGTCGGCTGCTGCTCGAGCGCGCTCACGAGGCGATCGTGCGCCACAATAGCGCGGCGAGCGCGGCGGCGGAGGTCGCCGACGATGAGTCAACCGAGCCTGCCGAGGATGCCGAGCTAACGGCCGAACCGACGGCCACCGATGACCTGACGCAACTCGAGGCCGCGATGGCCGCGTCCGATCTCGTCGACACCGCCGAGCGCGCTGCCGACAATCTCCTCGTCGCCGCGGCCCGGGCCACACCGGACTCCTACGATGTGCAGCGCGTCGTGCTCTCGTACTGGGGCGAGGCCGAACCACTCGACGCCGTGCCGACCGCGAACCCGCGACCGGGCGACCCGCCGGCGTCGTGGACCGCGACCTGCGAGGTGCTCGCGGGCACGCGCTCGCCGAGCGTCGCCGAGCAGTTCAACCAACTCGCTGAGGGCTACGACGAACTGCACGGCCGCGAACTCGAGCAGTACATCGACGCCCTCGAACGCACCAACGCGCCGTTTGCCGACACGAAGCTGCTCGAACTCGCGAAGTCCGACAGCGGCGCCGCCAGCCTCGCAGTGCGGGCCCTTGCCGACCGACGCCGCCGTCTCGCGAAGGCCCAACCGCCAATGACCGAGCGGTTTGACGTGCTCGTCGAGGCACTACACGATCACGGCATCCTCACCGAGCTCCCTGGCGTTCAAGCCCGCGCCGCCCTTGCCAAGCAGCGCACCGCCGACGAAGAACCGCTGCAGGCGGCGCTAGCGATTGCGGACGCCTACGGCCGACCGACCGGCAACGAACTCGCGCTCGAATGGGCCTCATTTGCGAGTTGGCTCGAGACGGCAACGCTTCCGGGCCCAGCACCCGTACCCGCCGCGACGCCGTCGCCGCGTCAGCGACCGGGCGGCATTCGCGGCCTGTTCCGTCGCAACTCCTAGTCGTTGGCGGGCCATGTCGCAGGCTCATGGCACGCTGCAGGCATGGACATCGCAGGGCTCATCATTAGTCTTCTCATCGGCGTCGCGCTCGGCGCGGTAATCGGCGTGCTCGTCACACGCGGGCGCGCCCTGACGGCCGAGGCCCGCGTCGACGAGCTTCGCCAGGCACAGACGCAGGCCGAGCTTCGCGGCTCGGGCGACGCGCGAATCCTGCAAGAGCTCGCGCCGATGCGCAGCGAACTCTCGCGCTTGCGGCTGACCGTGCACGAGCTTGAGCAAGAACGCCTCGAGCTGCACGGTCGGTTGAGCGAGCAACTGCGCGTGCGGGCGAGCTCCGACGCCGAGCTGCGGGCGGCCACCGAGCAGCTTACCGCGGCGATGCGCTCGGGCACGGCCCGCGGCAACTGGGGGGAGGCCCAGTTGCGCAACCTCTTTGAGAGCGCGGGGATGCTCCCCCACGTCGACTTCGACACCCAGGTCTCGGTCGAGGGTGACGACGGCCGGCTCCGGCCCGACGCCGTCGTGCGCCTGCCCGGCGAGCACGCGCTCGTCGTCGACGCGAAGGCGCCGATGTTACGCTTCCTCGAAGGGATGCGCGTGCCCCAGCCCGGCACCGAGGCCGACGCCAAGCTGCGGTCGCGGCTTCTCCGCGAGCATGCGCAGGCAGTGCGGGGCCACATCGACACCCTGCGAGCCCGCAACTACCAGGCCGTCGTACCGGGCTCGCCGAACTTCGTCGTCGCGTACCTCCCGAGCGAGGCGGCACTCTCGGCGGCGCTCACCGCCGACCCGGCCTTGCTCGACGACGCCTTTGCCAAGGGCGTCGCGCTCGCGTCCCCGACCACGCTCTGGGCGATCCTGCGCTCGATCGCCGCCGCGTGGCAGCAAGAACGCGTGAGCGAGTCGGTCGAGCAGGTGTTGGCGCTCTCAAGCGACCTCTATCGCCGCATCGGCACCGCGTCGGGCCACCTCGCGAAGCTCGGCCGCCAACTACGGGGTTCGGTCGAGGCCTATGACCAGTTCGTCGGGTCCTACGAGAGCCGAGTACTGCCAACCGCGCGTCGGCTCGCCGAGTTCGATGCCGCGGCGAAACCCATCGAGATGCCGAAGTCGGTCGAGAAAACACCGCGGGCCGTCATCGCCCCCGAGCTCGTGCCCGACGCAAAAGTCGAGCCCGAGCACCGGTAATCGGTGCCCGGGCTCGACGAGGGTTCGGTGTGGTCTACGCCTCGTCAGCGAGCCACATCGATGCGCGGTGCACCG
>NZ_JASCYH010000120.1:0-255 GCF_030011715.1 Gulosibacter sediminis
CCCTGGTCTCCGCGGCCTCGGTCCGCGTAACGCCGGGCTTCGCGCCGTCGTCAACAGCGGCGCGCTGCAACCATTTCTGCAGGGTCATCGGGTGGACGCCGAAATCTTTCGCGATCTGCTCGATCGTGACTCCGGGCTCGCGATCCCGCGCGACGCGCACAACGTCATCACGGAACTCGCTGGGATAGGGCTTGGGCACAATGACATCCTTCCAGGCCGCCCTCCCGGGCAAGCCAGATCAGATGTCACCTATCC
>NZ_JASCYH010000121.1:0-255 GCF_030011715.1 Gulosibacter sediminis
ACCGCCTACGAGCTCTTTACGCCCAATAATTCCGGACAACGCTTGCACCCTACGTATTACCGCGGCTGCTGGCACGTAGTTAGCCGGTGCTTTTTCTGCAGGTACCGTCACTTTCGCTTCTTCCCTATTAAAAGAGGTTTACAACCCGAAGGCCGTCATCCCTCACGCGGCGTTGCTGCATCAGGCTTGCGCCCATTGTGCAATATTCCCCACTGCTGCCTCCCGTAGGAGTCTGGGCCGTGTCTCAGTCCCAGT
>NZ_JASCYH010000122.1:0-255 GCF_030011715.1 Gulosibacter sediminis
GGTGTCCTGGCACACCGCGAACACCGCGATCCTCGCCGAGGGCAAGCGGCGGCTCATCGACGACCCGACCAGGTTCGACGGGGTGACCACGATCGGTGTCGACGAGCACGTCTGGCGACACACCCGCCTCGGCGACAAGTACGTGACGGTGATCATCGACCTCACCCCCGCGAGGAACAAGACGGGCCCGGCACGGCTGCTGGACATGGTCGAGGGCCGCTCGAAGCAGGTGTTCAAGCAGTGGCTCGCCGCCCG
>NZ_JASCYH010000123.1:0-255 GCF_030011715.1 Gulosibacter sediminis
ACTGGGACTGAGACACGGCCCAGACTCCTACGGGAGGCAGCAGTGGGGAATATTGCACAATGGGCGCAAGCCTGATGCAGCAACGCCGCGTGAGGGATGACGGCCTTCGGGTTGTAAACCTCTTTTAGTAGGGAAGAAGCGAAAGTGACGGTACCTGCAGAAAAAGCACCGGCTAACTACGTGCCAGCAGCCGCGGTAATACGTAGGGTGCAAGCGTTGTCCGGAATTATTGGGCGTAAAGAGCTCGTAGGCGGT
>NZ_JASCYH010000124.1:0-255 GCF_030011715.1 Gulosibacter sediminis
TAGCCCGGGGTTAGGCCGCCAAGGCGACGGCTTCCATCATTATGGTCTCGAACTCGACGGGGGTCAGTCTCCCGAGTCGTCGCTGTCGGCGCTTGCGGTGATAGATGCCCTCGATCCATCTCACGATCGCGAGGCGGAGCTCGTGTCGGGTGCCCCACGGGTGCCGGTCGAGAACGTTCTTCTGCAGCAGCGAGAAGAAGCTCTCCATCGCCGCATTGTCCCCGCACGCCCCGACGCGGCCCATCGATCCGCGCA
>NZ_JASCYH010000125.1:0-255 GCF_030011715.1 Gulosibacter sediminis
CCGCGACGATGCGCTGGTAGATGCCCCAGGTCGCTTCGACCTCGATGTGCTCCTCGACGGCGAATACCGCGTCGAGGCGGGCGGTCTGCTTCTCGGTGAGGAAGCTCGCGCCGGTGTGAAGGATGCGGCGGACACCGTAGAGCGGGTCGCCGGCGTGGCCGCGGTGCCCGAGGGTGTCCTGCTGGACGCGCTGCCGGGTCCGGTCCAGGGCGTCGCCGGCGAGGCGGACGACGTGGAACGGGTCCATGACGGGGA
>NZ_JASCYH010000126.1:0-255 GCF_030011715.1 Gulosibacter sediminis
ACGAGCTTGTCCATCCGGCGGGTCGAGACGCCGGCGAGGTAGCAGTCCGCGATCACCGTGATCAACGCGGTCTCGGCCCGTTTGCGGCGCTCGAGCAGCCACTCCGGGAAATACGTGCCCTGCCGCAACTTCGGGACCGCGACGTCGATGGTGCCGACACGGGTGTCCAGGTCACGGTGCCGGTAGCCGTTACGTTGCGCGAGCCGGTCTGGGGAGACCTGACCCCATTCCGCGCCGACGACGGCGTCCGCGTCG
>NZ_JASCYH010000127.1:0-255 GCF_030011715.1 Gulosibacter sediminis
CGCCATTACGGCTTCCGCGTCAGTTCTCAGGCATCCACGTGGCGGATTTACCAACCACGAACCCTACAACCTTGCCCGGATACAACCATTCACCCGGATTGGCTACCTTTCTGCGTCACACCTGTTACTACGCTACCCGCCCCAGCATAGGTTCGAACGCTCCATCCCCACACCACACCAAAGGCGCAGCAGGGAACTTCAGGCTCTTAGCATCACTGGATTGGATTGGACGGTCTTTCGCCGGTACGGGAATAT
>NZ_JASCYH010000128.1:0-255 GCF_030011715.1 Gulosibacter sediminis
CGACGCGGACGCCGTCGTCGGCGCGGAATGGGGTCAGGTCTCCCCAGACCGGCTCGCGCAACGTAACGGCTACCGGCACCGTGACCTGGACACCCGTGTCGGCACCATCGACGTCGCGGTCCCGAAGCTGCGGCAGGGCACGTATTTCCCGGAGTGGCTGCTCGAGCGCCGCAAACGGGCCGAGACCGCGTTGATCACGGTGATCGCGGACTGCTACCTCGCCGGCGTCTCGACCCGCCGGATGGACAAGCTCGT
>NZ_JASCYH010000129.1:0-255 GCF_030011715.1 Gulosibacter sediminis
CGCCATTACGGCTTCCGCGTCAGTTCTCAGGCATCCACGTGGCGGATTTACCAACCACGAACCCTACAACCTTGCCCGGATACAACCATTCACCCGGATTGGCTACCTTTCTGCGTCACACCTGTTAATACGCTACCCGCCCCAGCATAGGTTCGAACGCTCCATCCCCACACCACACCAAAGGCGCAGCAGGGAACTTCAGGCTCTTAGCATCACTGGATTGGATTGGACGGTCTTTCGCCGGTACGGGAATAT